>JBKJPD010000443.1:0-2836 GCA_046595345.1 Pseudonocardia sp. | reverse complement strand
CGACCGACCGCCGAGCAGCTCGTCGAGGGAATGGCGCCTGTGGTGGCGCATGGTGAAGGTGACCAGCGCCGCCATGCCACCCTGCCCGACGTAGTGCGCGAGAACCTGCTCCAGCTCAGCGGCGCGCT
Source organism: Pseudonocardia sp. (assembly GCA_046595345.1). Taxonomy (GTDB): domain Bacteria; phylum Actinomycetota; class Actinomycetes; order Mycobacteriales; family Pseudonocardiaceae; genus Pseudonocardia. The sequence continues at coordinate 2,708 of JBKJPD010000443.1, read as the reverse complement.
TGGCCGCGACCCGCGTCGAGCACTCCCCGCACACCCACACTTTCCCGCAGGAGAACAGGCCCGAGAAGCCGGCCACCCGGCCGTCAGCGCCCATCCGGTGCTGCTCGGGGCCTCGTCCGCATCTCACTGCGGCCCGACAGCCGAGGCCACGGAGAACAACATGACGGTGCTCGTCCTGCCCGGGACCCGATCGCGAGCGCGGTACACGGAGGCCGACTACCGAGCACCCACCGACGAGGCCCTGAGCGCGGGCGGGATGAAGTTGGAGGGATCAGGTGGCTAGGAAGATCAACGCCATTCCGGGCATCCTCGCCGAGGCCGCAGAGGTCCCGGAGAAACCGGCTCAGCGTCCGCGTACCCCGAACGTGGTCCGGACGCCCGTCAAGCCGGCACCGGCCCCGACGCCGCCCGCAAAAGACGAATCAGAACGTCTGACAGTGCGATCAGCCCTGGACCTACCTCCCGAGCAGCACACGGCCCTCCAGCACTACGCCGTCGACGCCGGGGCCGAACTCGGCTGGCCAGTCCGGCCGCAGTTCGTGGTCCGCGCCGTGGTCGAGCAACTGCTCAACGACGACGTCCTCCAGGCCGCCATCCTCGACCACGTCCGCGCACAAGGCCGACCTACCCGCCGCCGCAGCTCTTGACCTTGCCCGGACTCAGACCAGCTCTGTTGGGGTCCTATTCGACACAGTCACCGTCTGGCGATCTTGGAGGGGATGCGAGAGCCGCCACCGCCGACCCGCCACCGATTTCCGGGACGTCCGTTGTGGTGATGCGCCAAACCTTGACCCCGACCAGCACCGACACGGCCACCTCGGGCAGCACCACCCCCCGACGCCTGGTGGCCGGATCGGTCCGGTCAGTTGCCGAAGTTTGTTGCGACGCAGGAGACGCTCGCGTTGCCCGACGCGGGAACGCTGTTTTTGACCAGCGACTTGCCTGTGTCCTTGTCGACGATCTCGCAGGTGAGCCCGTCCTTCGCGTTCGGGTTCTGGAAGTCGATAGCGCCGGTCGCCGAAAGGATGGCGGATACGCCGGTCACGCTCGCGTCAAGTGTCCACGGTGACGGAACCTGGATTAGGCTGCCCGACCCCGAGCTGCCTTGGGTGTAGTTAACCGACACCTTGCCGCCGTTGGTGGACGAAACCTTGTAGGTCACGTTGTGTACCGCGGTGAGGGACTTGTTGACACCCTGCACCCCGGCGCTGATGGCGCTGACGTAGGCGACCGTCGAGACGATGACCAGCACGAAGCCGAGCACGGACGCGATCAGCCCGGTCAGGGTCACTCCGCGGTTGGTGGCCGTCCGTTTGCTGACCCGTCGCAACCCGACCAGTCCGAAGATGACACCCAAGATGCTCAGCGGGTAGGAGACGAACCCGAGGATCGGTATGAACGCGAGGACGATCGCGAGGATGCCCAGCACCAGTGCCGTCGTACCCATGCCGTTCCTCGGCGCAGGGGCATACTGGTGCGGCGGTCCGTACCCGGTTTGCGACGTGGTGGGCGGTGGAGTGGTCATGTTTGCGGTCCCCTCGTGTGTGATGCAGGTGAACTGAGCATCGTTTAACGAGGCACCCATCGTTACCGGGCAGTCACCAACTAATGAACATGCTTGACATTTGGTGTCCGGTAGCAGAGTCGGGGCGGCTCTACGTGGCTGAGCCAGGCGCTCGCTAGCCCATAACTGGCAGGAACCCCATCACCGGCCTGACAGGTCTCCTGTAGCGGAGGGTCGTACGTCGTGGTCCCGCAGCCCCCGCGGTCGTCGCGGCAGAACGTGGTCTGATGTCCACCGTGGCCGCAGGGCCCCCACCAGGTGAGAACCTGCTCGTGCAAGGCGGCGCGAGCCCGCCGCCGGTGTACCGCCTCGTCGCCCGCCTCGCCGCGATGCTGCCCGACGCGCAGGTGGCCAGCGTCGATGGCGAGGATCACCTGCTGCTGCGCAGCCCCGATGTGCTCGGCCGCCTGGTCGCGGAGTTCGTCCGCGTGCACCGCACCACAACCACAGCCTGACTGAACAGAGTGCCGGAAGGAGTCTATTTCTGTGGAGCGACGGCAGAACGGGTTCTGGCTCACTTTCCGTGAATAACGTCAGGCGCTCTGGCCCCTGGCGTTGGTCATCGGGTCAGTTCGCGAGCAGGACGCGTTTGCGTAGGAGGTCGAACTTCGCGCGCCCGAACATCTGCCGCTTGATCATTTCGATCTTGTTGACGGCGCCCTCGACCTGCCCGGAGCTGTAAGGCAGGGTCAGTCCGTTGGTGACCGCGGCCTGGTCCCGTCGCAGCCCGCTGACCAGGGAGTGCAGCGCGGGAAGGTCATCGGCCTCGACCGCGGCCATCCACTCCGGTAGGCGCTGGCCGGTGCGCTGACACATCATCACCGCGAAGGCGTTCACGTGGTCGTGGGTGGCCTCGAGTTCCGGGCAGCGGGCCAGGATCTGTTTGAGCCGGACCTGGTCGGCGGCGCCGAGGTTGGCCGGGTTGGTCATGATCTAGCGGGTGACCCGGCGCGGGGTGGGGATGACCGGCGCCGGCGGTGCCAGTCGCGGTGTCCGCTCGGGGTCGCGGAACCGCTGGAGGTAGCGCTGCACGCTGCGCAGGCTGCCGCGCCAGCCCAGCGCCGCGAGCTCGGTGTGCAGGACGGTGGCCTCGGTGGCGCCCGCGTTCCACCGGTGGTGGAGGTATGGCTTGAACCGGTCCAGG
>JBKJPD010000341.1:0-2694 GCA_046595345.1 Pseudonocardia sp. | reverse complement strand
AGGCCGGCGTCCACCAACGCAGTCGCGACTAAGGACAGCACGTCGGCGCGCGCCGAGAGGAAGCTACCGAACGAGACCACCACGAGGGGCCGGTCGGGTTCCCGGGCGAGCCATGCTCGATCATGCCAGGCAACCCCACCAACGGAGGTCAAAAACGCCGCCCCGGAGGCGGCGCACCGACCACGCGAAACAACCTACAGAAGGCCCCCCGGACGCGGCATTTGTTCCTATCCAAGCGCTACTCTACGTGGCATAGTGCACAGGTCGAACAGAGGGAGCGCGGTGCCCGTTTGTCTGCGCCTCGACCGATGAGCCGTCCCGTGGCCGCCGCTTCCAGCGGCCCGGTCGGGCTGCCGCGGCAGGGCACCTGGGGGGCCGCCGTCCCAGAGTGGGTCGTGATCGCCCTGGGTGGGCTCGTGCTCGCGGGCTGGCTGGTCGGCTCGGACACCCTCAAGAGCCTGGTTCCCGATGCCGTCAGCATGAAGCCGAATGCCGCCCTGGCCCTCGTCATTGCCGGGATCGCCTTGCGCTGCCTGAGGTTGGCGGCCGGCCGGCCGGCGATGGAGCGGTTGGGCCAGGCTCTTGGGCTCGGCGTGGCCGCCATCGGCGCGCTTACCCTGGTCCAATACCTGTCGGGCATGGACCTTGGCATCGACCAGCTGCTGTTCCGCGAATCGCCCGGCGCGGTCGGTATGCTGGCGCCCGGTCGGATGGCCTCCAGCGCAGCGCTCGCCTTCCTGTGTGCAGGGGCGAGCCTGGTGCTCCTGCCACGCTCGGAGCGTGGCGCTCGTACCGCCGAGCAGGTGCTTGCCCTCCTCGTCCTGGCCATCTCGACGTTTGGAGTCGTCGGCTACCTGTTCGGCACGGTCGAGCAGTCCAGTTTCGAGCGAGCCACGTGGATGGCGATCCAGACGGCCGGTGCGCTCCTGGCCCTGGGGGCCGGGATCCTGCTCATCCACCAGGGGGAGGGCCTGGTCGCCCCGTTCGTCGCCAGCGGTCCGGCCGGCAACCTGGCGCGTCGGCTCTTCCTGGCCGCCGTCATCGTGCCGCCGCTCGTCGGATGGCTGGGCCTGCTGGGTCAGCGTGCCGGGCTCTTCGGCACGGAGACCGGCCTCGCCCTGGTCATCGTGGCCACGGTGTCCAGCCTCGTCGTCATCATCTGGATCACGGTCCGCTCCTTGAGAGAAGCTGAAGAACAGCGACGAGCGGTCGATTCGCGCTTCGCGAACCTCTTCGAGACGGCGCCGAACGCGCTCGTCGTCGTCGACCTCGAAGGCACGATCACCAACGTGAACGGGCAGGCAGAAGTGCTGTTCGGCTACGACGGCACCGAGCTGATCGGCGAATCGGTCGAGCGGCTCGTGCCGGAGGCGGATCGGGGGCGCCACGTGGCCCACCGGACGCGCTACACGGTGGCGCCGACGAGCCGGCCGATGGGCACCGGTCTCGAGCTGGCGGGTCGCCGCAAGGATGGCACCGAGTTCCCGATCGAGATCAGCCTCAGCCCGTTCCAGGCCGAGGGCGGACTGCTGGTCACGGCGGCCGTCCGCGACGTCACCGAACGAAAGCGAGCCGAGGCCGAGATCCGGCAGCTCAACGAAGATCTCGAACAGCGAGTGGCGGAGCGGACGGCGGAGCTCGAGGCCGTCAACAGCGAGCTCGAGGCGTTCACCTACACCATCTCCCACGACCTGCGCGCTCCGCTCCGGGCGATAGACGGCTTCTCGAAGATCCTGATGGAACGCCACGCCGAGGCGCTCCCGCCCGAGGCGCAGCGCCGTCTCGGCATCGTCCGCGACAGCGTCAGGGAGATGGGCACCATGGTCGACGAGCTGCTGACGTTTTCGCGCCTCGGTCGCCAGCCGCTCAACAAGACGGCCGTGTCGCCAGCCGAGGTCGCGCGCGAGGCGCTCGGCGGCCTCGCGCTTGACGAAGGAGACCGGCGAGTCGACGTCCGGGTCGACGATCTGCCGCCCTGTCGGGCGGACCCGCTCCTGCTCAAACAGGTGTTCGTCAACCTGCTCGACAACGCCCTCAAGTTCACCCGCGACCGGGACCCGGCAATCATCGAAGTCACCTCGGGAAACGGTGAAGCTGCCGGTGATGGTCCCATCTACGTTGTCCGCGACAACGGCGTCGGCTTCGACATGCGCTACGCCGACAAGCTGTTCGGCGTGTTCCAGCGGCTGCACCGAGCTGAGGAATTCGAGGGGACCGGCGTGGGGCTGGCAATCGTCGCCCGGATCGTCGAGCGCCACGGCGGGCGGATCTGGGCCGAGAGCGCCCCCGGTGCGGGGGCGACATTCATGTTCACGTTGGGAGGGACGAAATGACCGAGAAGTCGGTGGACCTGCTGCTCGTGGAGGACAACCCCCGGGACGTCGAGCTGACCCTGCTGGCGTTCGAGGACATGAAGTTCGCGAATCCCATCCACGTCGTGCGCGACGGCCAGGAGGCACTGGAATTCCTGTTCGCCACAGGCCGCTACGCCGACCGCGACGCGAAGGACCTTCCGCGGGTGGTTTTGCTGGACCTCAAGCTGCCGAGGATCGACGGCATTGAGGTGCTCCGGCGGGTCCGGGAAGATTCCCGGACGCGGACGCTGCCGGTCGTCGCCCTGACCTCCTCGCGCGAGGAGCGTGACATCGTCGAGACGTACGCACTGGGCATCAACAGCTACATCGTCAAGCCCGT
>JBKJPD010000172.1:0-2922 GCA_046595345.1 Pseudonocardia sp. | reverse complement strand
CGCCGAAGCCGTACGCGAGGTCGAGACGGTGCGCGCCGAGACCGCCGAGCAGGTCGCCCGGATCACCGCCGAGACCGACGCCGCGGTCGCCGAGCAGCAGGCCCGGGCCGCCCAGGCCGTGACCGCCCAGGCCGCCGCGGTCGAGGAGATGGAGCGGGTACGCGCCGAGACCGAGCGGCACAGACGCGAGGTCGCAGCCAGCCGGGCCACCGCCACCGTGCCACGGCCTCGGCCCGGATCGACGAACGCGACATCCGCCGGCGCCAACGTGAAGAACCGGAACAACTCCTCCCGGCCGATCTCCGGGAACCCCCGCAGCCGCTCCAGCTCCTTGTCCGCGAACACCTGCATCGCCAACGCGACCTCCCCCAGCGCGGCCCAGATCCGCAGCTCAGGAGGCTACTCAGCCATATCCGCCCGATTTTCGGCGAGCACTACGGCGACCCCATCCCCGATCGGACGCCTCGCGGGCGCGAAGCGCATCAGTGCGACCACCGCCGTGCCCACCAGGGCTGCTGTGGATCAGCTCTCGGGTTGTTCAGAGTCTTCACCCGGAACGCGTCGTCGGCCCGGGCGACCAGCACGCGCAGCGCAGTGGCCTGTTGGGTTGGGAGCGCCCGTAGCGCTCGCTCCAGTTCATCCCGCGCCATGGGGCCGATGAACTCGGTCCAGTCGTTGTGCGGCGTGCCGAGTGTTGCCCTTGGCAGGGACGCGGTGCGCTGCCATGTCTCGAGCGCCTGTTTCACCCGTAGTGAGTTGATCTCTGGACGGTCGAGTCGGTCCAGGGCACGAGTGGTGGCAAGCGGGACACCGGGGATGGTTGTCGTCGCAGGGCGCGCGGCTGCTGAGCGGAGCCGGCAGGGGCACCTACGCGGCATCAGCCTTTCGTGTCGTGATCACTGCCCGATCATCGCACATGACGTGCCTGGCACCGGGTTGAGGAAGTGCAGCTTTTCCCGGCCGGACCGGCGGGTGACGACCAGGCCGTCCTCCACCAGTAGGAATCATCGGCCGGCGCACGTCGTACTCACCGAGCCCGTCGACCTCCACAGCAACGCCTCGCGGGCCACCTGCAGGTAACGGTGGAGATCAACCTTGGGGTCCGCGGTGGGCATGGCGACAGTCTGCCAAAAGGCCTGATAGCCGAACGGCGAGCAGCGGGCGCACCACAGGCCGGTCGGTTTCGGGACGGGCGGCGGGCTCATTAGCTCTGTGGGCAGTCCGAAGGTCTTGAAGTGCGCGGTCCCGATGAACGAGGTCACAGCGGCCACGAGACCGTCGGGCAAGGTCAGGACGTTGATCGCCCAGGCGCGGTAGGCGGTGTCGCCGTCGACGCGCAGGTAGGACGCTGCCGCGGGCTGGTCGTCGGCGCTGGTGAGGACGTGTCGCCAGGCACCGCATGAGCCGAGCGGCGACGGCCAGCTCACCCATCTCGACTTGCTCGGCTGCAAGGACTAGAGGCTCATCGCCTACCCCGGGCGACACGCAGACACCGATCCGGACGCCGTCACGGTCTGGCGCGACTTCCTCCTCCGCGGTCTCACCTGATTCCGCCCCAACGAACCGACCGACACCTCACCACTGGTCAGGCCATACCCGCCCGAGTTCGGCGAGCACCACAGCGGCCCCTTCCACAGGCCACCCGCCCCTCACAAGCGCCCGGGCTGCCACGAAGCCCGAGCCCACGTGGGAAAGGCTCAGTGCATCTTTCAGCTGGTCAATAAGGTGCCGACACGCGATCCGTGCTAATAATGGCAGCAGGATCCGATGCTCCAGATGGACCAGAGTGAGAGCTAACAACGTCGCTATTCAAACTCATCGGGGGATGGAATGAAACCGACTGAAATCGACGGCAGGGCCACCGCCAGAGTGGCCGGCCAGCTGCTGATGGTAGTCACCGCGGTGATTCAGCTCCTCTACATCATGCGGAGACTGCAAAACCTGCTGGAATACCCCAGCACCGCTCCCAGCACTGCCGTCCAGTACGTTCCCATTCCACTGGGACTGGCGCTGACAGTCAGCTGCTTCATCACGGTGGCGACGGTGCAGAGCGGCAGGGTGGGCAGGCGGTATATCCTGGTGGGCGTCCCCGTCGTGTTCGGACTGGCTTCCGTGGCGATATTCCCCACCGAACACATCGGCCTGTACCTGTCGGAGTTGATCTTCGAGGTTCTACAGTTCTCTCCCCTCTGGATCGGTGCGGCGCTGATCTACCGCGGCACCGGCGGAGAACCGGTGGAGGAATCCTCCACATCACAGAAACGGGTATGGCTGATTCTCCTCCCTGCGGTTGGGGTGGCGGTGTCGGCGCTGATAATTCTGGTCCCGTTCGCTTCGACACTGCTTCTCACCTACACCTCCGTCATCATGGTCGCGCTGTCAATCACGTACCTGATCTCCTGCGCAAGAGACCGGCCAGCCGCAGTGGCTCCGATGCAGGGCGCCTCCGTCGTGCTGGCCGGAGCGGCGTTGTACTCACTGATCGACCTGTTGGTACAGGCTGTAGGTCGCGGTGAGCAGTTCTCGGTGTACGAGTCGGGAATGTGGTTAGTCACCATCATCTCGGCGGTGGGATTCGTGCTCACCCGGAGGGCTGGACACCGGAGGTTTGTCGCCACGATCCAGCCCTGAGTTGTCAGGATCAGTGCCCTTGGCCACCTCCCGGCCGATGCCACGCATGGCCCCGGTGACCAGCACGCGCTTGTCTGTGAGACCGAGATCGATGTCCCTACCCAGCGGGCTGCGCACACCTTGTTGGACAGTGTCGCGGAGCAGATCGTCGACGATGTCACCGACTGCATCGTGTCCTTCCTGACGACCGGGCTCGACCACCTCGTGATGGGCGACCACATCGTGCGGCGGACAGGAACTGGCGCGGCGCCCGGATGGGACAAGTGCCGTTCGCGGAGCGGTTCCTCAACC
>JBKJPD010000171.1:0-4138 GCA_046595345.1 Pseudonocardia sp. | reverse complement strand
CGTTCATCGAGCACCACGGCACAGGCCGCGGTAGCTCCCCCGCCGGCGAGCAGGCACCGGCCGCGGGTGGTGAGGCCGGCAAACCGGGCGGTATCGGTCATGGCCCCGTGTCGGTCATGGTCCAAGTGTCGGTCATGGTCCAAGTGTCGTTGATGGTCCAAGTGTCGTTCATGGTCCAGTGTTGTTCATGGCCCCGTGTCGTTCGGGGCGCTGTTCGTGGCGTAGTTCGTGGCACTGTCAGGTTCCGGGGCGGGCTGGGACCGGTACCGGGTGTCGAGCCACCAGGCTGCGCACCAGGTCGGTGGCCGAGCGCCGGGCGGCCAGTGCGTCGGGGGCGAGTAGCAGCCGGTGGGCGAGGACCGGTACGGCGACGGCATGCACGTCGTCGGGAACGACGAACTCGCGCCCGGTCAGCGCGGCCTGCGCCCGGGCCGCGCGGACGAGCTGGAGGGTGGCGCGCGGCGACGCACCGAGGCGCAGCTCAGGGAGCCGCCGTGTCGCGCCGACCAGCTCGACGCAGTACTGCCGCACCTCCGGGCCGACGCGCACCCGGCGCACCGCCTCGACGGCCGAGCGGATGCTCCTGGCGTCGGCGACGGGCCGCAGGGTCTTGAGCGGATCGGTTGCCGAGTGTTCGTCGACCATCGCGAGCTCGGCGGCGACGTCGGGGTAGCCGACGCTCACCCGCGCGGTGAAACGGTCGCGCTGGGCCTCGGGCAGCGGGTAGGTGCCGTCCATCTCGATGGGGTTCTGGGTGGCGACGACCATGAAGGGGCTCGCGAGGGCGTACGTGGCGCCGTCGACGGTGACCTGGTGCTCGGCCATGCACTCGAGCAGGGCCGACTGCGTCTTGGGTGATGCGCGGTTGATCTCATCGGCGATGATGATGTTGGCGAAGACCGGGCCGGGCCGGAACTCGAACTCGGAGCTCTGCCGGTTGTAGATCGACATACCGGTGATGTCGCTGGGAAGCAGATCCGGGGTGAACTGCACGCGGCCGACCGAGCAGTCGATCGACCGGGCCAGGGCCTTGGCCAGCGTGGTCTTCCCGACGCCCGGCACGTCCTCGACGAGCAGGTGGCCCTCGGCGAGCAGGGTGACCAGCGCGATCCGCACCACCTCGGGCTTGCCTACGATGACCCGTTGGATGTTGGCCGCTATGCGGCTCGCCAGCTCGGCCACCTCCACCACCCCGACGGTGCCACCCTCGGCTTCGCCGTCCACCCCTGCGCGGCTGCTCGTCGCGGTCACCCGGCCTCCTCGCGCTGTCTGTCGTCACTGGAGTCGTCCCGCCCGTCGAACGGACGGGCCGACCCGTCCGGGAACGAGACTCCGGCCCCACTGTGCCCCACTTGAGGCGTCTTGGCCCATCCTCTGCGACCGCAGGTCGTCGCCGGTGCGCCCTATCGGGGGCATCCAGCTTCGGTGGGTAGCGAATCTGACGCACTGTGTTCACGAATGGGGTGTGTCGGCCGTGACGCGGGCGAGCGTAGCGTTCGCCCCCCACTTTCCTCCACTGCTCTGACCTGGCCGTTTGATGGAAATTGGAGCTTTTGTAGCTGATTCCTGAGCTTGACGGTGGAGGGAAGTGGGGTAGTGTGGTGATCGTTGGGGTCACAACCGGCCACAGCTGGAGGCGGTGTCGATGTTCCTCGGCACTTACACACCAAAGTTGGACGACAAGGGGCGGCTCACGCTGCCCGCGAAATTCCGCGACGAGCTACGAGGCGGCCTGATGATCACGAAGGGGCAGGACCACTGCCTGTACGTGTTCACCCGTGACGCATTCGCCGAGCTCGCGCAGAAGGTGGCATCGGCGCCGCTGACGAACGAGTCGGCGCGGGTCTTCCAGCGCAACCTGTTCTCCGGCACCGACGAGCAGAACCCGGACGCGCAGGGCCGTATCGCCATCACCCCGGAGTTGCGGCGCTACGCCGGGCTCACCAAGGAGTGCGTGGTGATCGGCGCGTACACGCGTGCCGAGATCTGGGATGCACAGGCCTGGCAGCGATACCAGGACCTGCACGAGGACACCTACGCCAAGGCGCAGGAGGAGGTACTGCCCGGACTGATCTAGCCGGGCGGGATCGATGTCTGGTCAGGGCGCACGGGTGAGGAATGGACCTGACGGTGCCTCCACCCGGATGCCGTGTCGAACCCATCGGGGCCGATCGCCCTGGCACACCTTCCCCGGTGCCAGGTCGCTTGCGATCCCGACAGGTTGCACGGCATCCGGGTGGGGGTGCCGCCGGTGGCCCGGCTGGGAGCCCGGGTCTACAGCGGTTCGGCGACACGGGGAGGGGAGGGGAGCTGTGGGGCAGCATCCGACTCTTCCGACAGGACAGGGCAGTGGGAGCGGGCCGGCTGGGGCCAGGCACGTTCCCGTGGCTCTGCCCCGCGTCGCCGAACTCTTCGAACCGGTGCTCGCCGGGCGTCCGGCCGTTCTGGTCGACGCCACCCTGGGACTCGGCGGACACGCCGTCGCCCTGCTCGCCGCCCATCCGCAGCTCACGCTGGTGGGACTGGACCGGGACCCGGAAGCGCTCGAGCTCGCCGGGCGGCGGCTGGCCGCCTTCGCCGGCCGCACGCACCTGGTGCATGCCGTGTACGACCGCGTCGCCGACGTCCTCGGGGAGCTGGGGCTTCCCCGCGTCGACGGTGTGCTGTTCGACCTCGGCGTGTCCTCGTTGCAGCTCGACGCGGACGAGCGTGGGTTCTCCTATTCCCGCGACGCGGATCTCGACATGCGGATGGACCCGACCACAGGGCCCACCGCCGCCGAGGTGCTCAACACCTACCCGGTGCCTGCGCTGGCCCGAATCCTGCGCGAGTACGGCGAGGAACGCTTCGCCGGGCGGATCGCGGCCTTCGTGGGCAGGCGCCGCGACAAGGAACCGTTCCGGCGCAGTTCCGAGCTCGTCGAGCTGCTCTATGAGGCGGTGCCGGCTGCGGCGCGGCGTACCGGTGGGCACCCGGCGAAGCGGACGTTCCAGGCGTTGCGCATCGAGGTGAACGGCGAGCTGGACTCGCTGCAGGCCGCCATGCCGGCAGCCGTCGGCTCGTTGACGCTCGGCGGGCGGATCGTCGTGCTCGCCTACCACTCGCTGGAGGACCGAATCGTCAAGCGCGAGCTCGCATCACGCTCGACGTCGACGTCTCCGGTGGACCTGCCGGTGGAGCTGCCGGGACATGGCCCGGAGCTGCGCCTGCTCGTCCGCGGGTCGGAGCAGGCGGGTGCGGACGAGATCACCGACAACCCGCGGTCCGCCTCGGTGCGCATCCGGGCCGCCGAGCGGATCCGGTACACGACCGAGGAGGGGGAGGCGGCACATGAGGGGGGAGCACATGGTCGGGCGGGCACGAGATGAACGGGCACGGCGGGGCACGACACTCGACGATTGCGGGAGTTGGCGATGAGCGCACTGGTCGGTGAGCGGGCACGGACGGCAGCTCGCGGGACCGCGACCCGGACCCGGACGAATCCGGCCGCACCCACCCGCACCGTCACGATCCCGGCACAGCGCGGTGCGCCGGCCACGGCTCCGCGCCGGGCCGATATCGGGCAGGACGCTGCGGGCAAGGCCTACGCCCGGCGTGAGGACCGTCGGCGGAAGCTGGTGGGCGGTCCGCGCGCCCGCACCGCCGCGCCTGCTGGGCGCGCGCAGTTCGTGATGCTGGTGATGGTGTTGCTCGCCGGCGGGCTGGTGGCGACCCTCTGGCTGTCGACCGCGGCGTCCGCGGACTCCTACAGTCTTCAGGACGCCCGGACCGAGGCGCGAAACCTGATTGAGCGTAGCGAACGGCTGCACCGCGAGGTGGCCGTGATGGAGTCGGCGCCGGAGCTGGCCCGCCGGGCGGCCCAGCTGGGCATGGTCCCGGTGCAGGACTCCGCGCGGATCGTGGTGGCTCCGGACGGGACCGTCTCCGTCGTGGGGGAGCCGCGTGCCGCCACGGCCCCGGCGCAGCCCGTCGTCCGGCCAGCACTGCCTGCCGTCGGGCCCGTGGTGGCACCGCCGGTGCCTGAGGTCCCGGCCGAGGCCGCGAGCCAGACCCCGTCTGCCCAGACCCCGTCTGCGGCCGATCCTGCTGCTGTGCCCGGCGGCGCAGCACCGGCCGCGGACCCCACCCCGCCCGTGAC
>JBKJPD010000159.1:0-7057 GCA_046595345.1 Pseudonocardia sp. | reverse complement strand
GTTCGGTCGCCGACCGCACCCCCGCGGTGCGTTCCCCTACCGTGTAGCTCGGTGTTCTATGTCACAGGGCAGGGAACGAATTCACCGCAAACAGGAGGTTGGCGATGTCGGGCTGGGACAGCTACCGCGCGGTGTACGGCGCGGAGCTGCGCGCGGCGGCACGGGAGTTCAGTGACCACGGGTGGCCCGTGGTCGAGGAGTCCGCCACCACGTTGCTGCTGGTCACCGGTCGCGCACTCGATGTTCTTGAGGTGCCGGCCGAGCTCGGCCACCGCATCTGTGCGCTGTTGCGCGACGCCGGATTGGTGGTGCCCGTCGCGGAAACCCCGGCTGGCTGCTGGTGGTTCCCGGTCAGCGCCGGTGCGGTCCTGCCCGACGGGCTGGCGGCAGCAGGCGCGGTACTGCACGGTGCAGCCGACGCGGTTCCCGCGCCCCCGTCCGAGCTCCCTGACGGCTGGGTGCACTGGCGGGTCGCCCCCGTTCAGTGCGGATACCGGGTGCCTCCCGTCGACTCGATCTTCCAGGCTGCTGCCGACGCTGTTCGGCGGTCCGCCGACCACCAGCTGCACCCGGGCGCCCAGCGGCCCGCCGGTGCCGAGGCGGTCGGTATGCGGTCCTAGCGAACCGCGAGCCGGTAACCGGTTCTACCCTTGTTGACGCGGTTCTTCGCACCGCGCCGGGGGCCCGGGAACGCCGGTGGTGCGGCGCCCGAGAGAGCCCACTCCCGATGTGGAGGCTCTCTCAAGGCGCGGCCGCGCCATAAACGTGGCCGGGGTCGGCGGAATACCGCCGACCCCGGCCAGATTTATGCCCTGCGCTGAAGGGGCGAGTGCCTCCCAGGGCCGCGGGGCAGCGCGGGCCCCGGGAGGCACTGCCCCCGGCCGGAGCGGGACCGTCGTATCGATGGGCCCACCGTCAACCGGGCGCCGAGTTCCGAGGAGATCCTGACCCGTCGTCCGCGGATAGCGGCGGCGGGGTGAGAACGTACGTTCCCGGACACTAGACATACGCCGGTCCGGCACTATGGGTTCGTGCAGACTTCACAATCCCCCCGATCGGACGCACCGGCGCCGAACGTCACAGCAGGAAATTCCGGAGTGGCGCCGAAGGCTAGGCCGATCGTGGAGGTGGGGCTGGGTTTCGGTCGCTTCGACGAGACCACCCGGGCGGAGGACCTGCGCCGGATGAAGCGGTTTGCCACTGGTCTGCTGCTCCTCGCCACCGTCATCTTCCTGGTTGCGCGCTGGTGGGAGGTGAACGACGGCCCGGCCTGGATCGCCTATGTCCGCGCCACAGCGGAGGCCGGCATGGTCGGCGCGCTCGCCGACTGGTTCGCGGTCACCGCACTGTTCCGACACCCGCTCGGGCTGCGGATCCCGCACACGGCGATCATCCCCACGAAGAAGGATGTGCTGGGTGACAGCCTCGGCGACTTCGTCGGCGAGAACTTCCTCGCCGAGGACGTGGTGCGCGACAAGCTCGCTCGCGTCGACGTGTCCTCGCGGGTGGGGGCGTGGATCGGGCAGGAGGCCAACGCCGACCGGATCACCGCCGAGCTCGCCACCGCGGCCCGTGGTGTCGTCACGGTGCTGCGCGATGAGGATGTGCAGGACGTCATCGAGCAGGTACTCGTGCGCAAGCTGATGGAGCGCCCGATCGGTCCACCGCTGGGCACCGTCCTGCAGGGGGTGCTGGCCGACGGCGCGCACCACCGCCTCGTCGACCTCGTCTGCGACCGCGCCTACGACTGGATCAGCGCAAACCACGACATGGTGCTGCGGATCGTCCACGAGCGGGCGCCGTCGTGGTCGCCGCGGTTCGTCGACGACCTCATCGCCGATAAGCTCTTCGCCGAGGTGCAGACATTCGCGTGGGCGGTGAAGACCGATCCCGAGCACTCGCTGCGCAGCGCAGTCGACACGTTCCTCGCCGAGTTCGCAACGGACCTGCAAGGCGATCCCGACACCATCGAGCGAGTTGAGCGGATCAAACACCAGATCGTCGGGCATCCCGATGTCCAGAAATTCATCGGGCAGGCCTGGGGCACGGTGAAGGCCCTGATCCTCGACGCCGCGGCCGACCCGTCGAGCGCGCTGCGAATACGGGTGCGTGACGGGCTGGTCCGGTTCGGCGCCCGGCTCGCCTCCGACGCCGAGCTACGCCGCAAGCTCGATGGCTGGCTCGGTGACGCCGCCGGGTACGTCGTGCGGCACTACCGCGGTGAGATCACCACACTCATCACCGACACGGTGTCGCGCTGGGATGCCGAGGAGACCTCCCGCAAGATCGAGCTCCAGGTGGGCCGGGACCTGCAGTTCATCCGGATCAACGGCACGGTCGTCGGGGCGCTGGCGGGGCTCGTCATCTTCACGGTCGGGCAGTTCGCGTTCGGGGGTTGAGCAGCCGGCCACATGATCAGGACCCGATGAACGGCCCGGTGAGCGGCACCGTGCGCAGGACCGTCAGCTCCCGCCCGCAAGGCCCAGACCGGCCGCAAGACTCAGACCGACCGCAAGGCCCAGCCCAGCCGCTCCCAGGCCCGCGAGCACCGAGCCGATGGCGTTGAACGCGGCGAGCAGCGCGCCCCGGCCCGCCGCGAGCTGCACCGTCTCGTAGCCGAACGTGGAGTACGTGGTCAGGGCGCCGCAGAATCCCGTGCCCACGAGCGCGGTCACCTCGGGGGATGTGGTGGCCCCGAGCACCATGCCCAGCACGAACGAGCCCACAACGTTCACCGTGAACGTCCCCCACGGAAACCCGGTGTCATGGCGCGACTGCACCAGCAGGTCGGTTGCGTAGCGGAGCGGGGCGCCCACCGCCGCGCCGAGCACCACCAGCAGCGGGATCATCGGCGCGATCCACCGGCGGCGCGGGCAAGCAGCATTCCCAGCCAGGTAGCGGCCAGCGCCGCGGCGAGTGTGCCCGCGATGTAGGCCAGTGCGGTGCCGAGCCGCCCGGCGTTCAGGAGTTGCTGCGCGTCGACGGCGTAGGTGGAGAAGGTGGTGAAGCCCCCGAGGATCCCGGTAGCGAGAAATGGGCGCACCAGCGGGTGGACCTGCGTCCACTCGGTGATCACGACGATGAGCGCGCCGATGAGCAGGCAGCCGACGACGTTGATGACGAATGTGGCCAGCGGGAACGCTCCCGGGTCGTGGCGCAGGGCGAGGCCGATGCCGTAGCGGGACAGGGCGCCCAGCGCCCCGCCCGCGGCAATCGCGACCAGGGCAGGACCCTGCCCGGCGAGTGGGTCGAGCAGTCGGGGAGGTGGGGCGAACACCTCGTCCTCGCCACTCGATGGCAGTGCGCCGCCCAATCCGTCCTCCACGTGTTGTCGCCAGCGGGCCGGAACTTACCTCGGGCGCCGCCCGTCACGGCCCGGTGAACCGTGGATGACGTCTAAATGTTGTGGTGGAGGCCACCTCACCTGCGCAAGCAGGTTGCTTGCTACAGCTAGCACTGGGGGGTAGCGTCGCTGGGGTAAGGGACGGAGGTGAGCGGCAGATGACATCACCGAAGCTGGGCGACTCGAAGAAGTCGCCCCCGACGGTCGAACGACCGGCGGAGCGCGTCGGCCATGCGGTCGAGCAGGTGGGCCAGGTGGTCGAGGTTGCCGGTCACGTCGTAGGGCAGGCGGTCGAGGACATCGGCGGCTACATCCGGAGCCAGCGGGAGAGTGCGCAGGTCTCCCTGCGTCAGCTCGCCCGGACGGCCGGGGTCAGCAACCCCTACCTCAGCCAGATCGAGCGCGGACTACGCAAGCCCTCCGCCGAGATCCTCCAGCAGATCGCCCGAGGCCTGCGGATCTCCGCAGAGGCCCTGTACGTGAGGGCCGGGATCCTCGACGAGAAGCCGGCGAGCGTCGTCACCGACGCCGTGCTCGCCGATCCGGCCCTGACGGAGCGCCAGAAGCAGGTGCTCCTCGACGTGTATCAGTCCTTCCGACGGGAGAACGACGCCACAGTCGTCCCCGGCGCCACCGAATCCTGATGAAAGCTGGAGTGACCGACATGGCCGTATCGCTGCCCACCGCCGCAGACGTCCGCAAGATCCGCGAGCAGGCCGCCCACAATGTGGTGGAGCAGGCCGAGGTGGCCCGCACGCCGCTGTTCGCCGTGCTCGGTGTCGGCGACTTCGCCGTCACCACGGTGACGAAGGTCGTCACCGGCGTCCGGAGCCGCGCCACCCAGCGTGCCGAGCTGGTGCAGTCCCGCGTCACCGACCTGCCCCGCCGCCTCAGCCCCGAAGAGCTGCGAAAGGCCGTCACCGACCTGCGTGCGCAGGCCGAGAAGACCTACGAGAACCTCGCCGAGCGTGGCGAGAAGACGTGGGGCCGATTCCGCAAGCAGCCCACGGTCAAGCAGGTCATCTCGACGATCGAGACCAACACCGAGAAGCTCGACGCGCGAGTCGACGGCATGGTGGACGACGCCCACGACGTCGCGGAGAAGGCGCTGTCCACGGTGACCCGCCAGACCCGGTCCACCGGCGAGAAGGTCGCCCAGTCAACTCAGAAGTTTGCCGCGTCGACCGCTGAGGCCGTGTCGGAGGCGAGCGAGGACGTGTCCGAGGCCGTCGCCGTCGTCGGCTCCGAGGTGGCCGACAAGGTCGTCGCGGCCGGTGACGAGGCTGCTCACGAGACCCGCAGCGTTGCCCGCAAGACCGCGAGCCGGACCGCGCCGAAGCCTGCTACCCGCAAGCCGGCCGCCAGCGAGAACAACGGCAGCACGACCAGCAGCTGATCCGATCAGGGCGGCTGTCCGCCCTGGTAGTTGCACCGCACCACGCCCCCGAGGCCACCCGCGCCTCGGGGGCGCTGTGCTGTCCGGGGCACGTCGTCCGGCCCGGGGATGTGCGCATCGGCTGTGCGCACGTACCCTAGCTGAGTGAACCTGCTGTACAACCTCGACAAATGGGTTCTGCTCGGGCTGTGGTTGCTCGCCATCCCGGTTGGCGGGTACGCGTTCATTCACGCCCTGCTGCAGCGATCCGACGCGTTCACGGCGGCCGACAAGCTCACCAAGCCCGCCTGGCTGGGCATCACCGGCGCGAGCGTGATGGTGCTCGTCATCTTCCAGGGGCCGTGGCAGAGCGGTGCCCTGTTCTGGCTGGCCGGCGTCGTGGCCGCGCTCGTCTACATCGTCGATGTGAAGCCGGCCGTCGTCGGTGTTCAGGGTGGCGGCCAGCGCTGGTGAGCAGGCCCGGCTGGTCGGTTCTCGGCACGCTCGTCGCGGTTCCTGCGCTGGACCGTCCCGACCTGCTCGCGGATCCCGTTGTACGTGCGCTCACGGCGCTCGACCCGGCGGATGCCGCACTCGTCGGCGTCGCGGAGATCGATCCCGACCTCGCCGATACCGCCGCCTTCTGCGCCGCGTACTCGTCGCCGCTGGACGGCTCAGCGAACTGTGTGGTCGTCGCCGGGCGCCGGGGCGAGGACACCCGCTACGCGGCCTGCCTCGTGCTCGCCACGACCCGCGCCGACGTCAACGGCCTGGTGCGCCGGCACCTGAACGCGCGCAAGGCGTCGTTCGCGCCGATGGACGACGCCGTCGCGCTCAGCGGAATGTCCTACGGCGGTATCACCCCGATCGGCCTGCCCGAAGGGTGGCCGCTGCTCGTCGACCCGGCGGTGGCAGGCGCGGCTGCCGTCGTGATCGGCAGCGGCGTGCGGCACTCGAAGCTCGCCCTGCCCGGTGCACTGGCTGCCCGCCTGCGCGGGGCCGAGGTCGTCGAGGGCCTCGCCCGCTGAGAAAGTTCCCACGTTCGCCGGTAGCGTACTTACTTGAGCGCTGGAACAAGTTCAACGGTGTAACAGTTGAACCGGGCATGACAGAGATGGTGAAGCTGCCGGTGCTTCCGCTCGCCGATTCGGTGGTGCTTCCCGGCATGGTGGTCCCCCTCCGGCTCGACCAGCCGGACATCCAGGCAGCGGTCGACGCGGCGAACAGCGTCGACCGAAAGGTCCTCATCGTTCCCCGCCTCGACGGCCGCTACGCCGCCGTGGGCACGATCGCCATCCTCGAGCAGGTCGGCAGGCTCCCCAACGGGGACAAGGCGGCCGTGGTGCGCGGCGAGGGCCGCGCGCAGATCGGGTCGGGCGTGACCGGCCCGGGTGCGGCGCTGTGGGTTGAGGCGACGCCTGTCGACGAGACCGTAGCCGCCCCGGGGCGGGCCGCCGAGCTCGCCAAGGAGTACAAGGCGCTGGTCGTCGGCATCCTGCAGCAGCGGAGTGCCTGGCAGGTCATCGACTCGGTGCAACAGATCGCCGACCCCGGCCAGCTGGCCGACACCGCAGGCTGGGCCTCCTACCTCGACCTCGAGCAGAAGGCGCAGCTGCTCGCCGAGATCGACGTGATCGCGCGGCTGGAGCTGTTGATCGGGTGGACCCGCGAGCACGTCGCGGAGCAGGAGGTCTCGGAGAAGATCTCCCAGGACGTCCGTGAGGGCATGGAGAAGACCCAGCGCGAGTTCCTGCTCCGCCAGCAGCTCACCGCGATCCGCAAGGAGTTGGGCGAGGATGAACCCGAGGGTTCAGACGACTACCGCACTCGTGTGGAGGCCGCAGATCTCCCCGAGGGCGTCCGCAAGGCAGCGCTGACCGAGGTCGGCAAGCTGGATCGTGCGTCGGACCAGAGCCCGGAGTCGGGCTGGATCCGAACCTGGCTCGACACCGTTCTCGACATCCCCTGGTCGGAGAAGACCACTGACACTGACGACCTCGTGGCCGCACGGGCGATTCTCGACGCCGACCACGCCGGCCTCGACGACGTCAAGCAGCGGCTGATCGAGTTCCTCGCCATCCGGTCCCGGCGCAACCGCAAGGGGCTCGGCACCGTCGGCGGCCGTGGCTCCGGTGCGGTGCTCTCCCTCGTCGGGCCGCCCGGCGTCGGCAAGACGTCGCTGGGTGAGTCCGTCGCGCGGGCCATGGGCCGCAAGTTCGTGCGCGTCTCGCTCGGTGGAGTCCGGGACGAGGCCGAGACCCGCGGCCACCGGCGCACCTACGTCGGTGCGCTCCCGGGGAGGATCGTCCGGGCCATCCGCGAGGCGGGCTCGATGAACC
>JBKJPD010000150.1:0-8551 GCA_046595345.1 Pseudonocardia sp. | reverse complement strand
GATCGTGTCCCGGCCCCGCACGACCGCCTGGCTGTCGCCCCCACCGCCATCGCTCCAGACGATCACCGACCCGCGCGCCCGCCGTCTCATCGGCACCGAGGTGCTCGTCGTCCTGACCGTGACCCTCGGGCTCTCCGCCGTGCGCAGCGCCCTGAGCCTGCTCGACGCGGTGCTGCGGCCCGTGCCGCTCAACCAGCAGCAGGTGGCTCTCAACGCGCCCGCCGCGCAGGCCGAGCTGGTCGATCTCGCACTTCAACTCGTCCGCGTGCTACAGCTCGTCGGCTGGGGTGCGCTCGGGGCATACCTGCTGATCCGGGCCGGATTCACGCTGCGCGCCGTCGGGCTCGACCGCCGTCGCCCCGGCCGCGACACGCTGGGTGCGGCCGGGCTGGCGGCGCTGATCGGCGTGCCCGGGCTGGGCCTCTACCTGCTGGCACAGGCGCTCGGCGTGAGCGTGACGATCGCGCCGTCCACCCTCGGCGACACCTGGTGGCGGCTACCCGTGCTCGTCGCCTCCGCGGCGGCCAACAGCTGGGCGGAGGAGGTGGTGATGATCGCCTACCTGCTCACGCGGCTGCGGCAGCTCGGGTGGTCGGAGAACCGCTCCCTGCTCGCCCAGGCGCTGCTGCGCGGGAGCTACCACCTCTACCAGGGTCTCGGCGGATTCGTCGGCAACATCGTCATGGGACTGGTGTTCGGCCGGGTCTGGCAGCGCACCAACCGCCTGTGGCCGCTCATCGGCGCCCACGCCCTGATCGACGTGGTGGCCTTCGCCGGCTACGCGGTACTGGCCGGAAAGGTGAGCTGGCTCCCATGACGGGCGGCTACAGCGCCAGGATCTGGTGTCGCATCTTCGCCATCATGTTCTCGGCGCCCGCCTGGATGCCGCTCGCCGCGAACAGCTCGTCGATGCGGCCGGGGATGTCCTCGGGATCCCAGCGCTTGCCGCCGTTGGTGACCTCGGCCACGGATGTGAACGGCTGGAAGATCTCGATGCTGTCGCCCTGGACGCCGAAGACCTTGCCGCTGATGTGGCTCGAGGCGTCCGAGCACAGGAACGCCACCAGCGGGGCGACGTTCTCCGGGGCGAAGAAGTCGAACTCGCCGCGCTCGATCGAGGCGTCCCGATTCGCCCGGAACTCCTCGGGCATGAGGTCGAGCGTCATCCGGGTCAGTGCGGTGGGGGCGATCGCGTTGCTGGTGATGCCGCCCCGCGCGCCCTCCATCGCGACGATCGTGGAGAACGCCGCGATGCCGGCCTTGGCCGCGCCGTAGTTGGTCTGGCCGAAGTTGCCCAGCAGCCCCGACGTCGACGCGGTGTGCACCACGTGACCGGGCCGCTTGGCCTCCTTCCAGTACTGGACGGCGGCGCGGGTCGGCAGGAAGTGGCCGCGCAGGTGCACGCGGACCACGGCGTCCCAGTCGTCCTCGGACAGCTTGGCCAGGGTCTTGTCACGCAGGATGCCGGCGTTGTTGACCAGGCCGTCGAGCTGGCCGAACTCAGCCACGGCGGTACTCACGAGTGCGTTCGCCGTATCGGCGTCAGCGACGTCGCCCGCTACGGCGACGGCCCGTCCACCTGCGTTCGTGATCTCCTTGGCCACTGCCTCGCCCGCGTCGGAGTCGAACTCGGCGACCACGACCGCAGCTCCTTGAGCCGCGCATTCCAATGCCTCGCCGCGTCCGATGCCCCGGCCGGCGCCGGTGACGATGACGACCTTGCCGTCGAGAAGTCCCATGGGCGCACTATATGACCCGCCGGTAACAACTCCTGGATGCAGCGCGTCACACCGTATCCTGACGCGATGTCCGACGAGTCGAAGTTCCAGGCGCTGCTCCGTGAGCAGATCCGCAACGAGTTCACCGCAGCGCAGCAGTACATTGCGGTGGCGGTGTACCTCGACGATCAGGATCTGCCCCAGCTCGCGGCGCACTTCTACGCGCAGGCGATCGAGGAGCGCAACCACGCGATGAGCATGGTGCAGTACCTGCTCGACTCGGGCCAGTCCGTGCACATCCCGGGCGTCGACGACGTGCGCAACGAGTTCGACTCGGTCGAGGACGTCGTACAGCTCGCACTGGACCAGGAGAAGACCGTGACCGTGCAGATCACGGCGCTGGCCAGAACGGCGCGCGACGAGGGCGACTACCTCGGCGAGCAGTTCATGCAGTGGTTCCTCAAGGAGCAGGTGGAGGAGGTCGCCACGATGTCCACCATGCTCACGGTGGTGCGGCGGGCGGGCAACAACCTGTTCCACATCGAGGACTTCATCAATCGCGAACTGAAGCCGGGCGCGGTGGACCCGAGCGCACCCCCCTCCGCAGGCGGCCGAGTCTGAACGAGCGGCACCCACATTCCGAACGGGGGTGCCGCTCGTTCGGCTAGCGCAGCGTGACCTGCTTGCCGGCCAGCGCGTCACGTGCACGGCGCTCGGCGTCGGTCAGCGGTGTGGTCTCGGCAAGCGCCTTCACCAGGCGGGTGGCGAACGCCGCCACCGGCTCGGCCCACTCCTTGGCGTGCATCTCGCGGTCGAGGTCCCACACCGGCACCAGGATCCCGTGCGCGCGGAACGCGCCGGCATAGCGGGTGTCCCCGCCGAGGCCCAGTTCCCCGCGCGCGTGCAGCCGGGCCAGCGCCGCGAGCAGTTCGTCCTCGGGCTCGGGGCGCACCCACCGCAGGTGGGCCTTGGTCCCGGTGTCCACCCAGTAGGCGGCGCGGACGCCCGCGGCCTGCACGGACTCCGTCGGCATGATCACCGCGTTGGCGCGTTCCAGGGTGGCGGTCACCTCGGCGCCCGGCTCGGAGCCGTCCAGGTTGGGCGCCACCCACCAGCCGAAATCGGCGTGCATGGTGAGGTCGAGCGGCGCGTCGGCGTCGAGGACGTCCTGGAGCCGGACCAGTTCGCCGCCAAGCCCTGGACCGACGACGGGCAGCGCGGTTCCCGGTTCGGCGTCCTGCGCCCACCGCAACGCGCGGGCGAGATCGGCGGACAGGTCCCCGGAGCGGACCTGCACCTGCATCCCGAGCACGATCTCGCCGTCGGGCCGGACCAGCGCCGCCGACGCTCCGGGGAGCACCGTCGCGATGGTGACGACCCGGTCGATCGGCACCTTCAGGGGCAGCGGCGCCGTGGCCGATGGCAGGAACTCCCGCATCGCGACGAGGTCGCATTCCGCAGCGAGACCGGCGAACGGCCGGGTGACGATCACATCGTCACCCGCGCCGTGGCAGGCCTTGAATCTTTTGCCGGACCCGCACGGGCAGGGGCGCCGGGGGTTCTCGCCCGTGGGCGGGCTCTCACGTGTCTTCTTCGCCATGATTCCTCAGACGGTATCGGTCGCAGCTCAGCTCGGCGGCCGCAGCCCGTGCCGATTGCGCCGTGCGGGGCCCGCCGACACCGACACCGACTCCGAATCCGAATCCGACTGGATGTTCACCGCCTGCCCGGCCGGCCGCGCTGGGCCCGCACCGGTCAGCGCCCGGACCTCCATCTCGGCGAAGCGGGCGTCGGCGTTGTCGTCGCGCGGTCCGAGGAAGGTTCCGATGGCGCCGAGCAGGAACGAGATCGGGATCGACACGATCCCGGGATTGGCCAGCGGGAACCACGCGAAGTTCATTCCCGGGATCATCGACGTCGCTGTTCCCGAGACCGTGGGTGAGAACACCACCAGTAAGAGTGCGGCCGACATTCCGCCGTACATCGCGTACAGCGCGCCGGTGGTGTTGAACCGCCGCCAGAACAGCGCGTACAACAGGGGGGCCATGTTGGTCGAGGCCGCGACGGCAAACGCCAGTACCACCAATACGGCGATGTTCTGACCGTTGGCGAGGATGCCTCCGCCGACGGCCAACAGGCCCACGACAACAGCGGTACGCCGGGCGACCCGGACCTCCTCGGCAGGCTCGGCCTTTCCTTGCTTGATCACGTTCGCATACACGTCGTGGGCGAAGGACGCCGAGGCCGCGATGGTCAGGCCGGCCACCACCGCGAGGATCGTGGAGAATGCGACGGCCGCGGTGATCCCGAGCAGAACCTCCCCGCCGAGGCGGTAGGCCAGCAGCGGCGCGGCCGAGTTCGACGCTCCGGGCGAGTTCATGATCGTGGTGGGTCCCACGAGCGCCGCCGCGCCGTAGCCGATCACCAGCACCATCAGGAAGAAGCCGCCGATCAGCCAGATCGCCCACACCACCGAGCGACGGGCCTCCTTGGCCGTGGGCACCGTGTAGAAGCGCATCAGGATGTGCGGCAGGCAGGCCGGGCCGAACACCGCGGCCAGCGACAGCGAGATGAAGTTGAGCTTCGATACGCCGGTGCCGCCGGACAGCAGGCCCGGAACGAGCAGCTTCTCCCCCGCCTGCGGGTTGTTCTCGACGGCCGCGCCGAGCAGCCTCGACACGTTCAGGCCGTAGCGGCCGAGCACCCAGGCGGCGAGCAGCAGCCCGGTGACCATCAGCAGGGTGGCCTTGAGGGTCTGCACCCAGGTGGTGCCGCGCATACCGCCGATCAGCACGTAGACGATCATCAGCCCGCCCACGGCGGCGATCACGACGCTCTGCCCGAACCGGTTGCTGTTGGGGATCCCCAGCAGCAAGGCGATCAACCCGCCTGCACCGGCGACCTGGGCGATCATGTAGATCAGCGAGATGAACAGCGTCGACACAGCGGCCGCGGAGCGCACCGGCCGTTGCCGCAGCCGGTAGCTCAGGACATCGCCCATCGTGTACCGGCCGGTGTTGCGCAGCCATTCGGCGACCAGCAGCAGGGCCACCAGCCAGGCCACGAACGAGCCGATCGCGTAGAGCAGGCCGTCGTAGCCGTACACCGCGACCGCACCGGCGATGCCGAGGAAAGCGGCCGCCGAGAGGTAGTCCCCGGCCAGCGCGACGCCGTTCTGGGGGCCGGTGAAGCGCTGGCCACCGGTGTAGTAATCATCGGCTGAGGCGTTCCGCCGGCTGGTCCGCACCACGACGACGAGGGTGATCAGCACGAACAGGCCGAAGATCGAGATGTTCAGCGTCGGGTTGCCCACACCCACCGTCTGCTGGGCGAGAACCATCGTCACAGTCGGCCTCCGGGCACAATAGGTCCGACCTGTCTGATCGGACCCGCGTACCAGTCCAACGACGAATCCACCCGGGAGTCACTCTTCCGATACCTGAGGAGACCATCCTGGTCCCGTTCGATCTCTCGGATCCCGTCTTCGTCGCCGATCCGTACCCGGTCTTCGCCGCGTTGCGGGCGCAGGGCCCGGTGCACGCCCACCCGCTGCTCGGCGCACCTGTCGCGGTGTCGCACACCGCCTGCTCAGAGCTGCTGCGGAACCGTGACCTCGGACGCGTCTGGGCCGATGCCCGGCCCGCCGCTGCCTTCCCCTCATTCAACCTGCTGCACCGCAATTCGCTGCTCGAACGCGAGGGGCCGACGCACGCACGGCTTCGCGGGCTCGTCGCCGGGGCGTTCAACCGGGGCCACACCGCGCGACTCGATCCGTGGGTCCGCGCGGTGGCGGCCGGGCTGATCGACCGGCTTGCGATGACGATCCGGGACGACGGACGCGCGGACCTCATCGCCGAGGTGGCGGCGGCGCTACCCGTCGAGGTGATCGCCGAGCTACTCGGGGTGCCGGAGCCGGGACGCTCTGCGCTGCGGGGATGGTCCACCGCGATCGTCGCGATGTACGAGCCCGGCCGGGTCGAGGAGCGCCGCCGGGCCGCCGAGCGGGCATCGGCGGAGTTCGTCGCGGAGCTCCGGGAACTGGTAGCGCACCGGCGCACCCGCCCGGGCCCCGACCTCGTCACCGACCTGATCGCTGCCGACCTCGATCCCCACGAGCTCGTCGGCACCGCCGCCCTGTTGCTCATGGCCGGCCACGAGGCCACCGTCAACGTGATCGGCAACGGGGTGCTCGCCCTGCTTCGACACCCCGCGCAGTGGGAGCGGCTGCTGGCCGACCCGCAGCTCGACCCGTGGTGCGTCGAGGAACTGATCCGCTACGACCCGCCGCTGCAGTTGTTCGAGCGCACCGCGCTGGTCGACACCGCGGTGGCCGGCTATCCAATACCGGCGGGCACCCGGATCGCGGCGCTGCTCGGGGCCGCCGCCCGCCACCCGGCCGTGTTCGACCGGCCCGACGAGCTCGACACCGGCCGCCGGCACAATCCGCACCTCGGCTTCGGCGCCGGGGTGCACTACTGCCTCGGTGCCCCGCTCGCGCGCCTGGAGGTGGCCGCGACCCTCGACGCGCTGCGTACCAGGCTGCCCGGCCTCCGCCTGGCCGCCGAGCCGGTGCGGCGCCCCGACTTCGTCATGCGGGGCTTGCGGGAGCTCTGGGTGACCGCGTGATCGAGCAACCTCCGGAGCCGGCCCGCTAGGTGGCCGTCCGCACGCTGATCAGCAACTCGCGACGGCCGATTCGCGCGGGGCCCAGCAACCGGGTCAGGCGGGTGATCAGCACCGCGGTGACCCCGGCGGTCACGGCGGCGACGGTGTCCAGCACCGCATGCAGCACCACGCCGTCAGCCCGCGCCTGCACACCGGTGCGCAACGACCACAGCAGCACCACCCCCGACAGCACGACCCCGACCGCCCACAGCCCCCACCACACGAGCAGCAGCCGCGACGGGCGTGGCCGCAGACCTGGCGGCCGGTCCAGCGCGGTGTGCTCGATCTCGGCGAACATCGATCCGGGCACCGACAGGTTGACGCCGGGCACGAGCCATCCCAGCACGAGGGCCCGGCTGGACCGGGACGGCCGCACGCCCGCGCAGTCGGCGGCGGCCTGGGTGGCCCGCATCGTCCACAGCACGAGCAGCACGCCGCTCACCACGGCGAGGATCAGTGCGATCACCCCGGCCGTCGCGACCAGCGCGTCCGATGCCGCGACCGCACCGGCCGACAGCGCGCCGTCGCGGCTCGCCAGCAACAGGACGTAGCGCCACACCTCGCCCCCCGCCGCGAGCAGCGCCACGGCGGTGGTGGCCCAGAGCAGCGGGACGACAGTGCCGACGAGCGAACGCGCGACGTGCAGCGCGTCGGGCGGGCTCGTCGCGGCGGGCCCCGGCGGAACCCACGGCCTGGCGGGGAACCCCCATCGAGGCATGTGCTGGTGGCGCGGCGCGCCCGCGTACGGGGGGCGGAACCGGGCCGGGGCCGGGTCCGGCACCGTGGACGGAGGCGGGTGCGCCACCCAGTGCAGCGGGGCGAGGTAACCCCCGCAGCGCGCACAGAACGGGCCGCGCACCGACATCGACCGGTAGCCGCAGCGCGAGCAGGTCAGCGCCGTCGAGGTCAGGGGCGTCCCGATGGCGGGGGCGGGGGTGACCACGGACGGTTAGATGACGTCCGGCGGAGTGCCGTCCTGATCGGCGACCATCGGCCTGCCCTGGGCCTGCCACGACTGCATGCCACCGTCGACGTTCACCGCGTTGCGTCCCTGCTGCGCCAGGTAGGCCACCACCTTGGCGGACCGGCCGCCGGCGCGGCAGATCACGTAGAGCGGCTCGGCGGCGGGGAGCTCGTCGAGGCGGCCCACAACCTGGCTCATCGGGATGTGGCGGGCGTCGGGCGCATGACCGGCCGCCCACTCGTCAGGCTCCCGGACGTCGAGCACGACGGCATCGACGGGGAGATCGGCCACTCCGACACTGGGAACCGCGTTCATTCCTCGCATCTTGCCACGTGGGTATGTCACAGCCCCGTGAGCGGACGACACACCTGCTGCCGCGCCCCCACGACGTGACGATCACGAACGTCAGGAAGACACCGATGTCGGGGCCTGCGCTGCGGGCGGGTTCACTCCATGGCCTCGATACGCTCCCGGAGCTGCGCGGCGGCCGGGTCGAGATACCTGTTGGCGTAGCTCACGTAGATCGTTGTAATGGCGAAGGTGCTGACGAACTGCAACAGCCCGACAATCAGGCCCACATTGATGTTGCCGACGATCTTGGTGGCCATGAAAACGGGCGCGTAGGACGCGAGCAGCACGTAGACCAGGTACCAGGTCAGGAATACCGCACTCATCGAGAAGATGAAACGGCGCAATCTCGATCGGAGATCAGCGAACTCCGCACTGGCCTGTACCTGCTCGTAGATCGTCTCTGTCGAGCGCTCACCCGTCATGGTCACGACACCCACCGCTTTCTACTGTGCGGCGCGTCCCGCTCCGTCGCGGCGCCCCGCTATCACGATGCGAACGATAGTTCAGTCACCCGGGCGAATTGAAAGAGGCCGCAGTTTCCCAACCAGTGGGACGAAGGTGTTACTTCTCCGTCACTTTCGCCCATTGTTTGTCGTTGTTTCTGGCCGGCCGGTCGCGGGCGAGGCCCAGCCGCTCCGGCGCATGCAGGCGCAGCAGTGTCTCGTCCACGTCGGACGGGATCTCGGATCGGGTGATCCGGCTCACCACGATCATCGTGAGGAAGGCCGCAGGGACCGTGACCGCCGCCGGGCGGTACAGCAGCACCCCGATCCACCCCGGCGGCAACGTCGCGAACATGGCGATCCCGGTGGCGATCCCGGACAGCGCTCCCCCGACGAGCACCCCGGCGACG
>JBKJPD010000149.1:0-7213 GCA_046595345.1 Pseudonocardia sp. | reverse complement strand
CAGGGTGAGCGCCTCGAACAGCTCGTCGAGCGTGCCGAAGCCGCCGGGCAGGCACACGAACGCCTGCGAGTACTTGACGAACATCGTCTTGCGGGCGAAGAAGTAGCGGAAGTTGATACCGAGGTCGACCCAGTCGTTGAGGCCCTGCTCGAACGGCAGCTCGATGCCCAGCCCGACGGAGAACCCGCCCGCCTCGGAGCAGCCCTTGTTCGCGGCCTCCATCACGCCCGGCCCACCGCCGGTGATCACCGCGTAGCCGGCTTCCGCGAGCGCGGTGCCCAGCGCCCGGCCCTGGGCGTACTCGAGATGGTCGCGGGGGGTGCGGGCGGAACCGAACACCGTGACGGCGCGGGGAAGCTCGGCGAGCATGCCGAAGCCCTCGACGAACTCGGCCTGGATTCGCAGCACCCGCCACGGGTCGGTGTGTACCCAGTCGCTGGGGCCACGCGAGTCGAGCAGTCGCTGGTCGGTGGTCGTGTGTTCGTTGAGCTGCTCGCGGCGGAGCACCACAGGGCCCCGCTGCTTCTGGTGCGGATGGGTCTCGTCGGGGCGCCGGGCCCCGCTGGCGGTCATGGTCACCAGGGTAGTGACGGCCGTGGGATGCGGAGGAGCAGTGCACCGGGTGCAGCCAGGAAGAACCGGATCCTGCGGATAGCCGCAACGGGCCCGCTCACCCTGCCCGCGCGGCCGAGGCCGTGGCCCCCGACCCGTCGGACATCACCCGGACGCCCAGCTCGGTTCCGATGCGTCTATGAGAAGAATCTCATCGGTCAGCACCGCCCCGCTGCGTCCGGGACACCACGAAACCGGGCACTCAGCTCAGGAAACGGCGCAGGACTGCAGCGACCTCGGTGATCCGGGCGGTGTCGACGTGCTCCTCGCGCTTGTGCGCGAGGTTGGGGTCGCCGGGGCCGTAGTTCAGCGCGGGGATCCCGAGTTCGGCGAACCGCGAGACGTCGGTCCACCCGTACTTGGCCGACGCCGTCGTTCCTGTCGCGGCGAGGAACTCCCGCGCGGCAGGCGCGGCAAGGCCCGGGAGCGCGCCGGGAGACAGGTCGGTCGTCACCGTCTCGAACCCGTCGAACACCTCACGGACGTGCTGCTCGGCCGCATCGGCCGAGCGGTCCGGGGCGAAGCGGAAGTTGACCGTCACCACGCACTCGTCGGGCACGACGTTGCCCGCCACCCCGCCGGTGATCCGCACGGCCTGCAGGCCCTCGCGGAAGGTGCAACCGTCGATGTCGACCTCACGCGCGGTGTAGCGGGCCAGCCGGTCGAGAACCGCACCGGCGCCGTGGATGGCGTTGTCCCCCAACCACGACCGGGCCGAATGCGCCCGCCGCCCACGGGTCGTGACCTCGACGCGCAGCGTGCCCTGGCAGCCCGCTTCCACCGCGCCGTTGGTCGGCTCGCCGAGGATGGCGAGGTCGGCGTCGAGCCAGTCACGGTGGTCACGCTCGATACGGCCGAGCCCATTGCGGTCGGCCTGGACCTCCTCGCAGTCGTAGAACACGAACGTCAGGTCGTGCCGGGGGGCGGTGAGCGTGGCCGCGAGGTGCGCGAAGACGGCGTCGCCCGCCTTCATGTCCGATGTGCCGCAGCCGTAGAGCAGCGCCCCGTCGCGGCGGCTGGGCACGTTGTCGGCGATGGGGACGGTGTCGAGGTGCCCGGCGAGCAGGACACGGCGCTCCCGACCGAGGTGCGTCCGCGCGAGAACGGCATCCCCGGAGCGCAGCACCTCCAGGTGCGGCGCCTGTGTCCGCAGTGCGCGCTCCAGCGCGTCGGCGAGCGCGCCCTCGTCGCCGGAGACGCTGGGGGCGTCGACGAGGGCTGCGCAGAGATCGACGGGATCGGCGGTCAGATCCAGAGCGGGGAGATCCAGAGCGGGGAGATCCAGACGAGCGACGGCCACGTCCCGTCACGCTACCGGGCAGGACCATCACCGCACGACCGGGCAGGACCATCACCGCACCTGGTCGGGCTGACGGGCAGGACCGCCACCGGGGCCGTCCGCGCCCACCGCAGCAGCGCCGCGATAGCGTCGTCGTCCGTGAGCACCACACCGCGCCACGAGGGCGCCTCCGGCACCGGCCTGGCCACCATCACCCCGGACGGGACCGTCCTCGACACCTGGTTCCCCTCCCCCGCTCTCGGTCCGGCCGCGCCGGACGTCGCGCCCGACCTGGAGCCGCTGACCGGGACCGACGAGGCCCGCGGCGTCAGCACGGTCGTTGTCCGCACCGTGATCGGCTCGCTCGCCGACCCGCCCGCCGACACCCACGACGTCTACCTGCGGTTGCATCTGCTCAGTCACCGCCTCATCGCGCCGCACGAGGCGAACCTGGACGGGGTGTTCGGGCTGCTCGCCAACGTCGTGTGGACCGACCGCGGCCCGTGCCCGGTACCGGACTTCGAGCTCGCCCGCGCCCGGATGCGGGCCCGCAGGCCGGTCACCGTGTTCGGCGTGGACAAGTTCCCGCGGATGGCGGACTACGTGATCCCGTCCGGGGTCCGCATCGCCGACGCCGACCGCGTACGGCTCGGGGCGCACCTGGCCCCGGGCACCACCGTCATGCACGAGGGCTTCGTCAACTTCAACGCCGGGACGCTGGGCGCGTCGATGGTGGAGGGGCGTATCTCGGCAGGGGTCGTCGTGGGCGACGGGTCCGACGTCGGCGGCGGCGCGTCGATCATGGGAACGCTCTCGGGTGGCGGCAAGGAGGTCGTGTCGGTGGGACGGCGCTGCCTGATCGGCGCCAACGCGGGCATCGGCATCTCGCTGGGCGACGACTGCATCGTCGAGGCCGGGCTCTACGTCACCGCGGGCACCAAGGTCGGCCTGCCGGACGGCAGCGCGGTGACCGCGCGCACGCTGTCGGGCCAGGACGGGCTGCTGTTCCGCCGCAACTCCGTAACGGGTGCGGTGCAGGTGCTCGGCCGTACCGGTGCGGGAATCTCGCTGAACACGGCCCTGCACGCGAACTGAGGTGCGGCGGGGCGACTACTCTCCCCCGTCGTGCCCACCGCAACGCCGCGCCGCGCTCGCCGGCCCCTGCTGGACCTGCTCGAGCTCCCCGAGCCCGTCGTCGCCGCTGCCGCGGATCCGCCCGTACATCACGTGCGTGCCGCGCTGGATCTGCGGCTGCGCGCCATGGTGGCGCACGATCCGGGCACCCGCACCGGGGCCGACATCGAGGATCTGCACCAGATGCGGGTGTCCGTACGGCGGATACGGGCCGCTCTCAAGGCCGCGCGGCCGCTGCTGGACGCCGCCTGGGCCGACGGGCTGCGCGGCGAACTCGGGTGGATCGGCGGGGCACTGGGCCCCGTCCGCGATCTCGACGTGATGCTGCTGCGCCTGCGCGGTGAGATCGTCACACTGTCCGACGGCGAGCGGGCGGCCGGCGAGGTGCTCGTCGACGCGCTGGAGACCCAACTGACCGCGGCGCGGATGGAGATGGTCGCCGCCCTGGACACTCCGCGCTATACCGCGCTGTTGGAACGCCTCGCCGACGCGATCCGCCTGCCGCTGCCCACGCCATCGGCCACGCAGGCCCAGCCCGCGCTCATCGACCTGGTCCGGCTGGAGGCGCGCAAGATGCGCAGGGCGGTGGAGAAGGCCGGTGAGGACCCGCCGGACGAGGTGCTGCACGCGCTGCGTATCTCGGGTAAGCGGGTGCGCTACACCGGGGAGCTGGTGGAGCCGGGGCTGCGGGGCACCAGCATGGGAAAGGCGGTCAAGGCACTGCTCACGGTGACCGCGGACCTGCAGGAGGTGCTCGGTGACCACCAGGACGCGTGCGTCGCCGAGCAGCGCATCCGTGAACTGCTCGACGGCCTGGGTGAGCTACCGGACGCGTTCGTCGTATTCGTGGCGGGCCGGCTCGTGGAGCGCGAGCACATCCGCGCCGTGGATAAGCGCGGGCAGTGGCGGGCGGCCTGGGGGCAGGTCCAGGAGCGCATCGCGGACGTGTAGCCGGCGTAGCTCAGCCCGGGTGGTCGCCGATCTTCACGATCGCGAACCCCTGCAGCGCACCCGCGGCGAGCAGCACCGCCAGCGCGGCCACGAAACCACCGGTCACATCGATGATCAGCCCCATCAGCAACGGCCCGATGCCCGCGGTCGTGTAGCCGACGCCCAGTGCGAGACCGCTCGTGGCGGCACTCGCGGCGCCGTCCGGAGTGCGCCAGGCGATCATCGCCAGACCGAGCGGGAAGCCGGCACCGGCACCGATCCCCATCAGCACGACCCACAGCCAGGGGCCGACGACCGGCGGCATCGGCAACAGCATCGCGCCCAAGGTGCCGGTGAGACCGAACCCGAGCGTCACGCCCGCCCAGAACTGCCAGTGTCGGCGCCGCTCGGCCAGCACCGGACCCAGCAGCGCGGCCGGGATCTGCGCCACGCTCCACGCCGCGAGCAGCAGGCCCGCCTTGGCGGGGCTCCAGCCCTGGCTCTCGTAGTACGGCGAGAGCCAGGTGAGCCAGCCGTAGAACATCAAGGATGTGCCCGCCATGTAGCAGGCGATCAGCCGGGCGAACGGGTCGCGCCACGGCAGGCGCGTCGGTGTGGCGGTCTGCGCGGCGGGCGGCATCCGGCGCGCTACCGGCACCCACACCGCCAGCGCCAGCACTGCGGGGACCGCCCACACCGCCAGCGAGAACGACCAGCCGCCCAGCACCGCTGCCAGCGGCACCGCGACGGCGCTGGAGACGGTGGCCCCCACCATCATCGAGACGACGTACCCGCCCGTGGCCGCACCCGCCCGCTCGGCCAGGTGCTCCTTCACGACCCCGGCGAGCAGCACGCCCGCGAGCCCGATGCCCAACCCGATGACCAGGCTGCCGCCGATCAGCGGGGCCAGCACCGGCACACCTCGCACGAGGCTGCCCGCGGCGACTAAGCCCACCGCGATGCCCAGCGCGCGTTCCCGGCCGAAGCGGGTGCCGAAGGCGGAGCCGACGAACGATCCGACCGCCATCATCAGCACGGCACCTGCCTGCACCAGCCCGGCGACGCCCGCGGACGCGCCGAGCTCGGCCCGTACGGTCTGCAGCAGCGGCGGGTACCCGGCGAGCGCGGCCCGTAGGTTGACCGCCAGCGCGAGGACGCCCAGCAGCACGACCACCGGACGGACCCGGACACCCGGCCCCGACGTCGTCGAGGCTTCGGTGGCGGTCACGCCGGCGTCAGCCGCCGCGCTGCCGCCTCGATCCGCTCGTCGGTCGCAGTCACGGCGACGCGCACATGCTGCGCCCCCGCCGGACCGTAGAAGTCGCCCGGTGCCACCAGGACACCTTGCGCCGCGAGCCTGCGCACCGTCAACCGGGAATCCTCGCCCGCGGTGGCCCACAGGTAGAGCCCGGCCTCGGAGTGGTCCACGCGCAGGCCCGCCGCCTCCAGCGCGACACGCAGGGCAGCGCGGCG
Organism: Pseudonocardia sp.; assembly: GCA_046595345.1. Taxonomy (GTDB): domain Bacteria; phylum Actinomycetota; class Actinomycetes; order Mycobacteriales; family Pseudonocardiaceae; genus Pseudonocardia. The sequence goes on along the minus strand of JBKJPD010000149.1, from coordinate 1,785 downwards.
CCGCGCATAGACCCGCGCCTGCGCCGTGACGTGCGCATCGTCGCCCGCCGCGGCCTCCATGGCGGCCTGTACCGGGCGCGGGACGATCATGCCGGCGTGCTTGCGCACCTCGAGCAGCGACGCGACCAGCGACGGGTCACCTGTGACGAAGCCCGCTCGGTATCCGGCCAGGCCGGACGACTTCGACATCGAGTGCACCGCGAGCAGGCTGTCATGGGAGCTGCCGCAGACGTCGGGGTGCAGGATCGAGTACGCGCCGCCGCGCGGAGCGTCGGTGGCGCGCCCGTCAACACCGGACAGGGACAGGTAGCACTCGTCCGAGGCCACCACGGCATCCCGCTCGCGGGCCCAGTCGACGATCTTGCGCAGGTGTTCGGGTGGGAGCACCCGGCCCGTCGGGTTGGACGGCGAGTTGATCCAGACCAGCGCCACCCGCGCGGGGCCGAGCGCCATCGTCGAGTCGGCGCGCACGACGTCGCATCGTGCGATCCGGGCCCCGACCTCGTAGGTCGGGTACGCCAGTTCCGGGATCACCACGGTGTCCCCGGCGCCCAGCCCGAGCAGGGTGGGCAACCAGGCGACGAGCTCCTTGGAGCCGATCGTCGGCAGTACCGAGACCGGATCGACGCTCACCCCGAACCGGCGGGCGAGGGCTCCGACGAGCGCCGTGCGCAACGACGCCGGCCCGTGGGTGGTCGGGTAGCCCGGCTCGTCGGCCGCGGGGCCCACGAGCGCGGACCGCACGACGTCGGCGATCGGGTCGACCGGGGTGCCGACGGACAGATCGACGATCCCGTCCGGATGCGACGCGGCGATCGCCTTGTCCGCGGCGAGGGAGTCCCAGGGAAAGGCGGGAAGCTCTATCTTCACTCGTCGTGGGGCTCAGTCGTCGTGATTCTGCGGCGGCAGGCTCTTGGCCGGCTCGACGTCCATCTCGGTCTTGCCGACCTTCGATGCGCCACCGGGGGAGCCCAGCGCGTCGAAGAAGTCGACGTTGGCCTTGGTGTAGGCACTCCACTGCTCGGGGACGTCGTCCTCGTAGTAGATGGCCTCGACGGGGCATACCGGCTCGCAGGCGCCGCAGTCCACACACTCGTCCGGGTGGATGTACAGCATCCGCCCGCCCTCGTAGATGCAGTCCACCGGGCACTCTTCGATGCACGACTTGTCGAGAAGGTCGACGCAGGGCTCGGCGATCACGTACGTCACGGGTGGGACCATCCTCGTTTCGGGCAGCTCAGGGACGATGAACAGTATGTCTCGCGGCGCCCGGGGATCGCACCGGGGGCCGGGTGATGCCTCTCGGCGAGGATGGACGCATGGATCTCCCCCGTGACGTCCCGCCCGACCTTCTCGGGCGCCGGGTCTCCCTGCGTCACCGGATCGGTGATCGCGACGGCCGGCCGCTCTACAGCGACGCGGTGGGCGAGGTGCACGCGGACGGCGACGCCCTGGTGGTCGACACCCGCCGCGGGCCGGTGCGCGTGTCGAGGGCCGCCGTCGTAGCCGTGCGTGCGGTACCCCCCGCGCCGCCGCGCCGGGCGTCGCTCACCGCGATCGCCCGGCTGGAGGGGTTGTGCGCCGACGCGTGGCCCGCACAGGTGGACGAGCCGCTGGGGGCGTGGCGGCTGCGGGCGGCGGGCGGGTTCACGGCGCGGGCGAACTCGGCGCTGGCGATCGGTCGGCCGGGCGGCGGCGGGGGGGCCGCCGCGCTGGACGCCGTGCGCGGGTTCGCGGCCCGGCACGGGATCGCGCCACGGGTGCAGGTGCCCGTCGGCTCCCCGT
>JBKJPD010000355.1:0-6425 GCA_046595345.1 Pseudonocardia sp. | reverse complement strand
GCGGCGAGCACCGTGGCGAGCAGCTGGTAACCGGTGGGCTCGCCTGTAGCGGTGCCACCGACGGTCGTCGGTGTGTAGAGCAGCCGGGGGCGCCCGCGGGCCCCGGAGCTGGCGGGCTCGCTGCGCACCAGACCCGCCTCGGCGAGGATCTGCAGGTGGAACCGCACCGTGTTGAGGTGCAGCCCGCAGATCGTGCCCAGGGCCCGCGCGTCGAGGGCGTGCTCGCCGGCTCGCAGCGCGTCCAGCAGCCGCAACCGGCTGGCCACGGCCAACGCCCCGTGCATCCTGTTGCGCCCGGTCAACGGTCTCGGCACCACCGTCATCGCCGCCCGGCCGGTGTGGTGTGGACCGGACCGGCCAGCTGCGAGAGCCGGGCGCCCGCCCCGCCCCACCGCTGCGCGATCATCTCGGCCGCGATCGACACCGCGGTCTCCTCCGGTGTGCGCGCCCCGATGTCGAGGCCGACTGGGCTGGACATCCGCGCCAGCTCATGGGGTGCCAGTCCGATCTCGCGCAGCCGCGCGAGCCGGTCGTCGTGGGTGCGCCGCGAGCCCATCGCGCCGATGTAGCCCACTGCGGGCAGCCGCAACGCCACCTCCAGCAGCGGCACGTCGAACTTCGGGTCGTGGGTGAGCACGCAGATCGCGGTGCGACCGTCGATGCGCCCGGCCGCCGCCTCCGCCGCCAGGTAGCGGTGTGGCCACTCGACGACCACCTCGTGCGCCTGGGGGAAGCGGGTAGCGGTTGCGAACACCGGCCGCGCATCGCACACCGTGACGGTGAACCCCAGGAAGGTCCCGATCCGGGCCATCGCGGCGGCGAAGTCGATCGCCCCGAAGACGATCATCCGCGGAGGCGGAGCGAAGGACTCCACGAAGACCGACAGACCCTCACCGCGGCGCTGCCCGTCGGTCCCGTAGCTGATTAACGCCGAGCGGCCCGCGGCAAGGAGACCGCGGGCGTCGTCACGCACCGCATGGTCGAGCCGCTGCGACCCGGTGGCGCCCTCGGCCCGATCCGCCCAGACCACCACCCGCCGCCCGACCCGGGCCGCCGGGCCCGACACCACGGTGGCCACCGCGACCGGCTCCTGCGCGCGCACGGCAGCGACCACCTCGCCCAGCTCCGGGAAGGACCGCGGATCGACCCGCTCGACGAACAGGTCGAGGATCCCGCCGCAGGTCAGCCCGACGCTGAAGGCGTCATCGTCGGACACCCCGTAGCGCTGCAGCACCGGGGCACCCCCGTCGCGCACCCCGGTCCCGATCTCGTAGACCGCGCCCTCCACGCACCCGCCGGACACACTGCCGACGGCCTCGCCGTCCGGGCCGATGAGCATCGAGGCGCCCGGTTGTCGCGGCGCCGAACGGAACGTCCCGACCACGGTCGCCAGCGCGACGGCCCGGCCGGCCACCCACCAGGACTCCAACTCGTCGAGCACGTCACGCATACCGGCCGACTCCCCTGCTGGTGGGCGCGGCCAGGCCGGACCGGGTCGACACCGGATGTGCGCTCGGTGTCGGGCTGGTACCGCCCGCCTCGCCTCGTCCCTCGCTCATGCCCCGACTATAATAAAAACGATGGCGATAGTCTAATATCTGGCGCCGGGGCGATCAAGCAGTGGAGCAGAGTCGCCGTTGCCGGTGCGATCAGAGCAACCACGAGGCAGCCGGTGAGTGGGTTGCCGGCTATCCGGCTTTCGTTGACTCCCCTCTGTCACCCGGCGTCGTCCGGTTCGCCGGGCGAGGCCGTCCGAATCAGCGACGGCGTCACCACCTGCTTCCTGCTTCCTGACGACTTCGATGTCGCCAGCGAGGCGGACCTGCGCTCGCTGTTCGCTCAACGGGCCACCGCTGCACCCTGATGCAAGCGAAGACGATCGCGATCCCCGCATCTGGCGGCTGATCCGGCGGGTCCCACATCACAGCGTGCGGGGTAGAGGTGGTCATCGGCTGTCGGTGCGGGCGGCCGATGTGGAGGCTGAGACGGCGGCTTCGGCCATCGGCACGGAGGGGTCGGCAAGTCGCTGGGGGTCCACCGGCCGAGCGCCCCGGATCAGTTCCTGGACCGGTGCGATGCCCTGGTCCCACTGGTTGACGTGCATGCCGGCCACGACCCGGCCGTCGGAGAGCCAGAACGCGTGGAACGCGGCCCTGTCGAGGTCTCCGCGGGTGACGAGGGTGTCGTAGCCGCCCGGGGGGAACCAGCCGGCGTACTCCATGCCGATCTCGTACTGGTCGGTGAAGAAGTACGGGATCCGGTCGTCGACGAGGTCGTGCCCGAGCATGCTTCTGGCCGCTGCCGGGCCTGTGTGGAGGGCGTTGGCCCAGTGCTCGATGCGGATCCAGGCGCTGTAGCGCGGGTGGAAGGCGTTGGCCACGTCGCCGGCGGCGAACACGTCGGGGTCGGTGGTGCACTGGTGGTCGTCGACGAGGATGCCGTTGTCCACGCTCAGCCCGGACTGGTCGGCCAGCTCGGTGCAGGGTCGGGCCCCGATGCCGACGATCACGACGTCGGCCGGGATCTCGTCCCCGTCGTCGGTGGCCACCGACGTGACGTGGCCGGTGCCCCGGAGCCCGATGACGCCGCAGCCGAGCCGGAGATCGACACCGTGGCGGCGGTGCACCCCGGCGAAGAAGGCACCCATCTCAGGGCCGAGCGCGGCCTGCAGCGGTGTGGCCTGCGGTTCGATGACGGTCACCTCGCAGCCGTACCCGCGGGCCGCGGCCGCGGTCTCCAGCCCGATCCACCCGGCCCCGACCACGACGACCCGGCCGCCTCGCTGGATCGCGGCGCGCAGTCGTTCGGAGTCCCCGACCGCGCGCAGGTGGTGCACGCCGGGCAGGTCGGCGCCGAGCACGGCGAGCCGGCGGGGGAGCGCCCCGGTGGCGATGAGCAGCTTGTCGTAGTCGAGTCGTTCGCCGCTGTCGAGCTCGACCTGGTGCGCATCCCGGTCGAGAACCGTGACGCTGCGGCCGAGCAGTAGTTCGATGTCCTGCTCGGCGTACCAGCCCTGCTCGTGGACGTAGAGGGCGGCTTTGTCGGCGGTGCCGGTGAGGTATCCCTTGGACAGCGGGGGCCGCTCGTAAGGTCGCTCGGACTCGGCGCCGATCAGCACGATCCGCCCGTCGAAGCCCTCCTCGCGCAGGGCCTGGGCGGCCTTCGCCCCGGTCAGGCCGGCGCCGATGATGACGAAGCTCTCTGCCTTGCTCATGTCGGTCGTGACTCCTTCTCGGACGGGCCGGAATCGGCCGGGGTGCGGAGGCGGTCGGTCAGCAGTGCGGCCAGCTGCGCCCCGGACGCCGCGAATTTCGCGACACCCTCGTCCTCGAGCACCGCGACCACCTGGTCGTAGTCGATGCCGGCCGCGGTGAGGGCGTCGAGGGTGTCGCGGGCAGCGCCGAAGCGCCCCCGGACGGTGTCGCCGCGAAGCTGACCGTGGTCGGCGACCGCATCGAGGGTCGCTTGAGGCATCGTGTTCACGACCCCGGCGGTGACCAGATCGACGACGTAGCGGGTGTCGTCGTAGGTGGGGTCCTTGACGCCGGTGGAGGCCCACAGCGGTCGTTGCGGGCGGGCCCCGGCCGCAGCCAGGGCCGCCCAACGGTCGGAGGCGAGAACCTCGTCGTGGTGGGCGAAAGCCAGCACCGCGTTGGCGATGGCCGCCGTGCCCCGCAGGGCGGTCGCGGCGGGCGTGCCGAGGTCGTCGAGGCGGGCGTCGATCTCGGTGTCGACCCGACTGACGAAGAACGAGGCGACCGAGGCCAGCCGGGACACGTCGCGGCCGGCGGCGGCGGCGCGTTCCATGCCGTCGAGGAAGGCGTCCACGACCGCGGCATAGCGTTGCAGCGAGAAGATCAGCGTCACGTTGATGCTGATGCCCTCGGCGAGGCACGGCGCGATCGCGGCGACCCCGGCCTCGGTGGCGGGGATCTTGATGAACAGGTTGGGCCGGTCGACGAGCCACCACAGCGCCCGGGCCTCGGCCACGGTGGCGGCGGTGTGGTGCGCGAGCCGGGCGTCCACCTCGATCGAGACCCGCCCGTCGACCCCGTCGGTGGCGTCGTAGACGGGGCGGAGCAGGTCGCACGCCCAGCGGACGTCGTAGGTCGTGATCATGCGCGAGGCCTCGTCGACGCCGACACCGCGGGCGGCGAGGTCGCGGATCTGCTCGTCGTAGAGGTCGCTGCCGGCGATCGCGGTGGCGAAGATGGTCGGGTTCGACGTCACCCCGACGACGTGGCGGTCCCGGACGAGGCCCGCCAGCGTTCCCGAGGCCAGCCGCACCCGGCTGAGGTCGTCGAGCCAGATCGACACCCCGGCCGCGGACAGCTCGGCGAGCGGGTCAGGCACGGGAGGCACCTGTCAGGGCGAAGAACTCCTGCCGGGAGCGGGAGTCGGAGCGCAGCACCCCGTGCAGGGCCGAGGTCACGGTGCGCGACCCGGTGGCCCGGACCCCGCGCAGCGACATGCACAGGTGCTCGGCCTCGATCACGACGCCGACGCCCTTCGGGGTCAGGTCCTGCTGGAGTCGGTCGGCGACCTGCTGTGTGAGGCGTTCCTGGACCTGCAGGTCGCGGGCGAAGTGCTCGATGACCCGGGCGAGCTTCGAGAGCCCCAGGATCCGCTCGCCGGGCAGGTAGCCGATGTGGGCGACCCCGTGGAAGGGCAGCAGGTGGTGCTCGCACAGCGACTGGACCGGGATGTCGCGGGCCAGGACCAGCTCGTCGTAGCCCTCGTCGTTGGGGAAGGTCGTCAGGTCGAACGCGCGCGGGGTGAGCAGCTCGGCGTAGGCGCGGGCGACTCGGGCCGGGGTACCGGACAGGTGCTCGTCGGCCGGGTCCTTGCCCAGCGCGACGAGCAGGGCGCGCACCGCCCGCTCCGCGGCGGGCAGATCCACCTCCTCGCGGCGCGGGAGGACCCGCAGACTCCGACGGTGCGGGGTTCCCGATTGCCCGTGCAGCACCTCACGTGCCTCCGCGGAGCTCATGACGCCGCGTGCGAACGGATGTGACGCGCGGGGGCGTAGCGACCGGCGAGTCGGGCCAGCGCCACCGCGGCGACGAGCAGGCCGAAGTCGCGCAGTGCGACGTCGAAGAAGCCGGGGAAGGTCAGCAGGTTGACGATGATCCCGAGCAGCCAGGCCGCGACGAGCCATCCGCCGAACCGGGGCGCCAGCGCGACCGCGATCCCGGCAACGATCTCGACGACCCCGATCCCGTACATCGCCTGCTGCGCGGTGCCGGGGACGATGGTGTCGATCCACGGCGCGAGGTAGCGCGGCCAGTCGGTGAGCAGGTTGGTGAACTTGTCGAGCCCGAACAGGATCGGTGCGACGGTGAACACCGTGCGCAGCAGCAGGAATGCCTGGTAGGCAGGGTCGGACAGGTCGGTGTGACGGCCGGTGGACTCCTCGGTGGCCATGTCGGCTCCTTCTAAACACAACTAAGTTGATTGATAGAAGAGACGGTAGCCCTGCGGCACATTTTCGTCAATGCGAGTTGGTTATAGAGTGGGGTCATGCAGGAGCACCAGGACGCGCAGCTCTCCGCCCTCGCCGCGCTGGACGAGCCGACCCGTCGACGGCTCTACGATCATGTGGTGCGCCAGGCCGACCCGATGAGCCGCGATGACGTCGTCGCGGCCCTCGGCGTGCCGCGGGGGACGGTGGCGTTTCATCTGGACCGGCTGGTCGACGAGGGGTTGCTCGATGTCGTTTTCGAGCGGCGCAGCGGCCGAACCGGTCCTGGCGCGGGGCGGCCGGCCAAGCTGTACCGGAGATCTGCGTGTGAGGTCGCCGTGTCGGTGCCCGAGCGGCACTACGCCTTGGCCGGGCAGCTTCTCGCCGCCGCCATCGAGGAAACCGACCGGTCCGCGGTATCGCCGCGCGCCGCACTCGACCGCGGCGCCTACGACGCGGGCCGGGATCTCGGATCGGCCGCGGGCCCGGCCGCCGACGCCCAGGCCACCGTGCTGGCACTGCTCGAAGGCCAGGGCTACGAGCCGCGGGTCGAGGGCTCCGGCATCACGCTGATGAACTGCCCGTTCCACACCCTGGCCCAGGAACACACGGAGCTCGTCTGCGGGATGAACCTGCGCCTGCTCGACGGCGTCCTCGACGGCGTCGGCTCGACCGGCCTCACCGCCCACCTGCATCCCAGCCGGGCCCGCTGCTGCGTCCGCCTTGAACCAATGCCTGCCGGGGGGAGCTGAGCAACCTGTCTGCGGCGCCTGGCAGCTTCGGGATACCGACCGTCGGCGCCGGCGCCGACGCCGGTCTCGATCTCAGGGATCAACCGATGTGCGGGGTACCGCTGCTGCCGGCGGACACCGGGCTCGACGAGGAAGGTGTTCGATCATGGATGTGAGAGAGCGTGTGCGGGTGTTCTGCGAGCGGTTCGGGCTACGGTGCCCGATCGTGCAGG
>JBKJPD010000227.1:0-3431 GCA_046595345.1 Pseudonocardia sp. | reverse complement strand
TGCTCACCTGGCCACTCGTCGCCGTCTGCGTTGCCCTGTCGTGGCCGTTGCTCCGCTCGGCCCTGCCGGCGGGTCACCCCGGGATCCGGCATCCGGTGGGATCGCGGTAGGAAGCGGGTCGAGGGCGGCACCACGGTCTCCTCCCCGCACTACCCTGACCGGCGGCCCTGCAGTTGCGTCACCAGCGCCGCGGCGGCCGCTCGCGGGTCCGCCGCCTCGGTGATCGCCCGGACCACCACGATCCGCCGCGCGCCTGCGGCCAGCACCTCGTCGAGCTGCTGGGGGCCGATGCCGCCGATCGCGAACCAGGGGCGCTGAGGCGCCCGATCCGCGACCGTTCGCACCAGGTCCAGCCCGGGCGCGGGGCGGCCGGGTTTGGTGGGCGTCGGCCAGCAGGGGCCGACGCAGAAGTAGTCGACGCCCGGCTCGTCCGCCGCGGTGGCTGTCTCCCCTGCGCTGTGCGAGGAGCGCCCGATCACCACGTCCTCGCCGACGATCCGGCGGGCCCACGCAACAGGTAGGTCGTCCTGACCGAGGTGCAGCACGTCAGCCCCGGCGGCGAGCGCCACGTCGGCCCGGTCGTTGACGGCCAGCAGCGCCCCATGCCGAGCGCACGCCTGTGCCAGCACCTCGAGGGCGGCGAGCTCGTCGCGCGCCTCCAGCGGCCCGTCCAATCCCTTGTCCCGCAGCTGGATGATGTCGACGCCGCCCGCCAGCGCTTCGTCGGCGAATGCGGCGAGGTCCCCGCGCGCGCGCCGTGCGTCGGTGCAGAGGTAGAGGCGGGCGTCGTGGAGCCGAGCACGCAGGGCATATCCGTCGAGTCCGGGCACGCCCGCCAACCTAACCCGGCCGCCGCGGGTTCGATGGGGACGCCCCGCGCGGGGCGTACTGTGCACGGCAGGTGGCGCACGGGAGCCCGGTGGGCTGAGAGGGGATCTGGAAGATCCCGACCGTCGAACCTGATCCGGGTCATGCCGGCGCAGGGAGCGGGATGGTGATGATGGATCTGGTCGTGGTCGGCGCTGGCGTCATCGGCCTGTCCTGTGCCTGGCGAGCAGCGGCCGCCGGCCGCACGGTCACGGTGCTCGACCCGGCACCCGGCAGCGGTGCGTCCTGGGTGGCCGGCGGCATGCTCGCCCCCGTCACCGAGGCCTGGCCGGGCGAGGAGGCGCTCCTGGATCTCGGTGTCGACTCGGTGCGCCGCTGGCCCGATTTCGCCGCCGAGCTCGGCGCGGCCGCCGGACGCCCGGCCGGCCTGCGTACCGACGGCACCCTCGTCGTGGCCACCGGATCGGGCGACCGCGCCGAGCTCGACTCGCTCGCGGGGTATCTCGCCGGCCTCGGCCGCGCGGTCGAGCGGCTGACCGGCCGTGAGCTGCGGCGGCTGGAGCCCGCGCTCGGCCCCGACGTGCGCGGTGGCCTCTCGGTGCCCGACGACCTGGCGGTGGACAACCGGGTCCTGCTCGACGCGCTGAAGGCCGCCGCCGAACGGGTGGGGGCGCGGATCGTGGCGCGCCGCGCGCTCGCCGTCCTCGACGACGGGTCACGGGTGACCGGAGTGCGCACGGACGGCGCCGACGTCCCGGCCGACGTCGTGCTCGTCTGTGCGGGCGCCTACTCCGCCGCACTGCACCCCGCCCTGGACGGGCTGGTCCGGCCGGTCAAGGGCGAGATCCTGCGGCTCGCGCACCGCGCCGGGGCGTTCCCCCCGCCGCTGCGGACCGTGCGCGCGCTCGTGGACGGCCGGCCCGTGTACGCCGTGCCCCGCGACGGCGGCGGCCTGGTGATCGGGGCCACCCAGGCCGAGACCGGCTTCGACACCGACGTCACCGCCGGCGGGGTGCGCGACCTGCTCCGCGACGCCGAGCGGGTGCTGCCCTGCATCGCCGAGTACACACTTGTGGAGACCGCGGCGGGGTTGCGGCCGGGTAGCCCCGACAATCTGCCGCTGATCGGCGCGGTCGGTCCTGACGGGCTGCTCGTCGCCACGGGCCACCACCGCAACGGCATCCTGCTCGCCCCGGTGACCGCCGACGCGGTGCTCGTACTGCTGCGCGGCGAGTGGCCGGAGTTCGTAGCGGCGGCCGTCCCGAACCGGTTCGCGCCGGATCGACTTGTCCCGGCCAGGAGGTAGTACGTGTACGTGTGGATCAACGGGGAGCGCCGGACGCTGGCTGCGGGCGCCTGCGTGCCCGACGCGCTGAAGGTGCTGGGCGCACCCACCTCCGGGGTGGCCGTGGCGGTCGACGGCGAGGTCGTGCGGCGGGCCGCCTGGGCCACCACGGAGCTGGCCGACGGCGCGCGCGTCGAGGTACTGACGGCGGTTCAAGGAGGATGAGAGTGGACGAGGGGTGGCTAGCCCGAGGGGTCGGGGATCAGCGAGAACCCGCGGGCCCGAGCATCAGTACCGATCTCGTCGTGGGCGGGCGGAAGATCGCCTCCCGGCTCATCATGGGCACCGGGGGAGCGGCGAACCTCGAGGTTCTCGAGCGCGCGCTCGTGGCGTCCGGCACGGCCCTGACCACCGTGGCGATGCGCCGGATCGACGCCGCGGGCGGTACCGGCGTGCTCGATCTGTTGCGGCGTCTGCAGATCGAGGTGCTGCCCAACACGGCGGGCTGCCGCACCGCCGCCGAGGCCGTCCTCACCGCCCGGCTCGCCCGGGAGGCGCTGGAGACCGACCTCGTCAAAGTGGAGGTCGTGGCCGACGACCGCACCCTGCTGCCCGACCCGATCGAGCTCCTCGACGCGGCGGAGCAGCTGGTGGACGACGGCTTCATCGTGCTGCCCTACACCAACGACGACCCCGTGCTCGCCCGCAAGCTGGAGCAGGCAGGCTGCGCCGCGGTGATGCCGCTGGGCTCCCCGATCGGCACCGGGCTCGGCATCCGTAACCCGCACAACATCGAGATGATCGTGGCGGCCGCCGGGGTGCCGGTGGTGCTCGACGCCGGCATCGGAACCGCGTCCGAGGCGGCGCTGGCGATGGAACTGGGCTGCGACGCCGTGCTGCTGGCCACCGCCGTCACCAGGGCGGGCGATCCCCAGCGGATGGCGCACGCGATGCGGCTGGCCGTGGAGGCGGGTTGGCTGGCCCGCGGTGCCGGCCGCATCCCGCGCCGCTACTGGGCGCGGGCCTCGTCCCCGGATCCGGACGCCTGGCCCCCACCCCATGAGTCGGCACGACGTCGTGGGCGAGGACCCGCTCCGCCCAGGACCGTCTCCCCGCGTCGGACCCGCACCCGTCAGGACACGACCGGTTGGACACCGACGCGGTGCCGCTGCGCCATCTCCAGCTGCGCCATCTCCCGGACGACCGCGCCGAGCACGAGTTGCCCATCGGGGGGCACCGTCCCGGGCGCGACGGTGGAGCCCGCCCCGACCAGGCAGCGGGCGCCGATGCGGGCGCCGTCCTGCACGTTCGCACCCTC
>JBKJPD010000674.1:0-2794 GCA_046595345.1 Pseudonocardia sp. | reverse complement strand
CTTGAATGGCCCGCCAGACCCGCTCGGGACTGCACGGCATCGCGACGTCGTTGACGCCGAGGTGCCGGATCGCGTCCACGATCGCGTTGACCACGGCCGGGGTCGAGGCGATGCAGCCGGCCTCGCCAACGCCCTTGGCGCCGATCGGGTTGTCGGTCGACGGGGTGACGGTGCGGTCGGTGATGAAGCTCGGCAAGTCCGCCGAGGACGGCACCAGGTAGTCCACCAGCGAGCCGGTGGTCAGATTGCCGTCCGCGTCGTAGATGGCCTCCTCGTACAGGGCCTGGGCGATGCCCTGGGCGAGACCGCCGTGCACCTGGCCCTCGACGATCAGCGGGTTGATCACGGTGCCGACATCGTCCACGCAGACGTAGCGGCGAAGTGTGACCCGACCGGTCTCGGTGTCGACCTCGATCGCCGCGAGGTGCGTGCCGTGCGGATAGGAGAAGTTCTCCGGGTCGTACACGGCGTCGGAGTCCAGCGAGGGCTCCATGCCCTCCGGGTAGTCGTGCGCCAGGAACGCGGCGAAGGCGATCTCCTGGATGGCTTTGCCCTTGTCGGTGCCCCTGACCGTGAAGGTGCCACCGGAGAACTCGATGTCGTCCTCGGACGCCTCGAGCAGGTGTGCCGCGATCTTCTTGGCCTTGGCGACGACCTTCTCGGCGGCCTTCACGATCGCGATGCCACCGACGACCAGCGAGCGCGAGCCGTAGGTGTCGAGGCCCTTCGGTGAGACCTGCGTGTCGCCGTGCAGCACCTCGACGTCCTCGAACGGCACGCCGAGCTGGTCGGCGACGATCTGGCTGAACGCCGTCTCGTGGCCCTGCCCGTGTCCCGACGTGCCGGTGATGACCTCGACCTTGCCGGTGGCCAGCATCCGGATGCTGGCGGCTTCCCAGCCACCTGCGCCGTAGGACAGTGAGCCGAGCACCCGCGAGGGTGCCAGGCCGCACATCTCGGTGAACGTCGAGATGCCGATGCCGAGCTGGATCGGGTCACCGGAGCGGCGACGCTCCGCCTGCTCCTGGCGCAGACCGGCGTAGTCGAAGGTCTCCATCGCCTGCGCGGTGGCCTGTTCGTAGTTGCCCGTGTCGTAGGTGAGCCCGACCACCGTGGTGAACGGGAACTCCTCGTGCTTGATCCAGTTCTGCTGGCGCAGGTCCATCGGGTCACGGCCGAGCTCGACCGCGAGCTCGTCCATCATCCGCTCGATGGCGAACGTGGCCTCCGGTCGCCCTGCGCCCCGGTAGGCGTCGGTCAGCGTCTTCGTGGTGAAGACGTTGGTGCAGGTGAACTTCAGCGCCGGGATCTTGTAGATCGCGTTGTACATGAACGCGCCGAGGATCGGCACGCCCGGGCCGACGAGGCCGAGGTAGGCGCCCATGTCGGCGAGCAGGTGGACGTCCAGCCCGGTGACCGTGCCGTCGCGCTTCGCCGTGATCGTGATGTCCTGGATCTGGTCACGGCCGTGGTGCGCCGCGAGCAGGGACTCCGAACGGGTCTCGGTCCACTTGATCGCCTTGCCGAGCTTCTGCGCGAGGACGACCGTGAGCATCTCCTCGGGCACGACGCCGATCTTGCCGCCGAAGCCACCGCCCACGTCCGGGGCGATCACCCGGATCTTGCTCTCCGGCACGCCCAGGGTCACGGTGGTCATCGTGCGCAGGATGTGCGGCACCTGGGTGGACGCCCAGAGGGTGATCTGCTCGCCCGAGGGATCGCAGACGACCGAACGCGGCTCCATGAACGCCGGGATCAGGCGCTGCTGGATGAACCGGCGCTTGAGGACGATCGAGTCGGCGTCGGCGGTGGCCGCGGCGATCGCCTCGTCGACGCTGCCGCCGGTGCCGACCACACCCGAGTCGAAGACCCAGGTGGCGTTCTCGTTGGTCTCGAGCTCCGGGTGCACGAGGGTGGCGCCGGGGGCGAGCGCGGCCTCCATGTCGAGGACCGGCTCGAGGGGCTCGTAGTCGATCTCGACGAGATCGGCGGCGTCGCGCGCCTCGGCGACGGTCCGGGCAACGACGACGGCCACGCCCTCACCGGCGAAGTGCACGGTCTTGACGGCCAGCAGCGGACGTTGCGGGGACTTCATGTCCGGGGTGATCGGCCACGCGCAGGGCAGGCCGACCGCCTCGACGCCGAGGTCGGCGGCGGTGTAGACGCCGATGACGCCGGGCGAGGCCTCCGCGGCCGACTTGTCGACCCCGGTGATCGTCGCGTGCGCCAGCGGCGAGCGGACGACCGAGATGTGCAGAGTGCCGTGCGGGGTGATCGAGTCGGTGTACCTGGTCCGACCGGTGATGAGGCGCGCGTCCTCCTTGCGGGTGCGGGCCTTGCCGATTTCGAGCGTGGTGGGATCGGCGGTCGTAGTCATCTAGTTTCCTCCTCCGGCCACAGAGACCGGGGCGCTGGAGGCGGCATGCGTGCCCGGCTTCATCTTCTGCGCCGCGCTCTGCACCGCCCGGACGATGTTCTGGTAGCCCGTGCAACGACAGAGGTTGCCTTCGATGCCCTCGCGGACCTCGTGCTCGTCGGGATCGGGATTGTCACCCAGCAGGTCGATCGTCTGCATGATCATGCCTGGGGTGCAGTAACCACACTGCAAGGCGTGGCACTCATTGAAAGCTTCCTGCACGGGGTGGAGCTTGCCGTCGCGGGCGATGCCCTCGATGGTGGTGACCTCGGCGCCGTCGGCCTGAACTGCGAGTACCGAGCAGGACTTCACGCTCCGCCCGTTCAGGTGGATGGTGCAGGAGCCACAGTTGCTGGTGTCGCAACCAACGACGGTGCC
>JBKJPD010000377.1:0-4810 GCA_046595345.1 Pseudonocardia sp. | reverse complement strand
GGCAGGGCCGCCGCCACCAGCACGCCGACGAGTCCGCCGATCAGCGCGTCGACGCACCGGTCCAGGCCACCGGTCTGCCCTGGCGGCAGCAGCGTCGCCACCAGCACCGCGGACGATCCGGCCTGGGCGACGAGCAGCGCCGAACCGTCGGCGAACACGGCCAGCCCCATCGCCAGCAGCACGACCAGCGCGATCTGCCATGCCCCGCTCCCGATCTGGGAGATCAGGAGATCGCCGACCAGCACGCCGAGGCTGACCCCGACCACGAGCTCGACGACACGGCGAATCCGGCTGCCCAGCGACACCCCGAGGCTGATCACCGCCGCGATCGGGGCGAAGAACGGCGCCGCGTGGCCCACCACGTCGCGCGCGACGAACCACGCCACTCCTGCCGCCACCGCGCATTGCGCTATCGGAAGCGCGGACAGCCCGACGCGGTGCCCACGGTGCCGAAGCTGCGCGCGCAGGCGACCCGCCGCGGTCAAGCGATCAGCTCAGTCCGAGGGCGGCGGGCGCGGCGGGGTCGGCCTCGCCGAGGAAGGTGGCCGTACGCTCCGCCTCGCCGGTCTCACCGATGGCGTCGGCGGCGCGATGCAGAGCCGCCAGGGCCCGCAGGAAGCCCTGGTTGGGCACGTGCGACCACGGGACGGGCCCGAAGCCCTTCCAGCCCGAGCGCCGCAGCTGGTCCAGCCCGCGGTGGTAGCCGGTGCGGGCGTACGCGTAACCGGTGATGGTCAGACCGTCCCCCAGCGCCCGTTCGGCGAGCACCGCCCACGCGATGCTCGACGTCGGGTTGGCCGCGGCGACCTCGGCGGGTTCGACGCCGCCGTCGAGCTGGGCTGCGGCTGGGTCTACGGGCAGCAGGGTGGGATCGGGTCCGAGCAGGTTGCCGTGCAGGGTCATGCGCCTATCCTGCCGCCCCGCCGCCGGCGCGCGGAAACCGCTGCCCCGGCAGCGGTTTCGTATGGTCGCGTCAGCGCAGGGTCGTGCCCGTCGAGCGGAGGTTCTCGCAGGCGAGAGTGACGCGCTCGGCCATCGAGGCCTCGCCGGCCTTGAGGTAGGACCGCGGGTCGTAGAGCTTCTTGTTGCCGACCTCGCCGTCGATCTTCAGCACGCCGTCGTAGTTGGCGAACATGTGCGCCGCGATCGGGCGGGTGAAGGCGTACTGGGTATCGGTGTCGACGTTCATCTTGATCACGCCGTAGCCCAGCGCCTCGTGGATCTCCTCGATCAGCGAGCCCGAGCCGCCGTGGAAGACCAGGTCCAGCGGCTTGGAGCCGGCGGCCAGCCCGAGCTTGGTGCTGGCCACCTCCTGGCCCTGCTTGAGGATCTCCGGGCGGAGCTTGACGTTGCCCGGTTTGTACACGCCGTGCACGTTGCCGAAGGTGGCCGCCAGCAGGTAGCGGCCCTTCTCCCCGGAGCCCAGTGCGGCGACGGTGGCCTCGTAGTCGCCCGGCGTGGTGTAGAGCTTCTCGTTGATGTCGTTGGCGACGCCGTCCTCCTCACCGCCGACCACACCGATCTCGACCTCGAGGATGATCTTCGCCTGAGCGGCCTGGTCGAGCAGTTCGGCGGCAATACGCAGGTTCTCGTGCAGTTCGGTGGCCGAGCCGTCCCACATGTGGGACTGGAACAGCGGGTTCTCGCCGCGGTCCACCCGCTCCCGGCTGATCGCGATGAGCGGGCGCACGAACGTGTCGAGCTTGTCCTTGGGGCAGTGATCGGTGTGCAGCGCGATGTTGATCGAGTACTTCGCGGCGACGACCTGGGCGAACTCGGCGAGCGCGGCCGAGCCGGTGACCATGTCCTTGACCCGGGTGCCGGACAGGAACTCGGCCCCACCTGTCGAAACCTGGATGATCCCGTCGCTCTCCGCGTCGGCGAAGCCGCGCAGCGCGGCGTTCAGCGTCTCGGTACCCGTCACGTTGATCGCGGGGTAGGCGAACTGGCCGTTCTTGGCCTTGTCCAGCATCTCGTTGTAGATCTCGGGGGTGGCAATCGGCATGGTGTGACCCTCCCTGTCCGCGGATTTTCCGGAGTATCCCGCACCGGTGGCCCCCTGGCCGGAGCCACTACTGTGAATTGCATGGACGGTGTCGCAAGGGAAAGCGTCGTCGAGCAGACGCTGACGCGATTGCGGGCGCTCGATACCCGCCCGGCGCCCGACCCGACCGTGCCCCGCACGCTGGCCGACCTCTACCGCGACCATCGGATGCGGATGGTGCGCCTGGCCGTCCTGCTGGTGGACGATCCGGGCACTGCCGAGGACGTGGTCCAGGAGGCCTTCACCGGGCTGCACCGGCACTGGTCGGGGCTGCGTAACGAGGCCGCGGCCGTCGGATACCTGCGTACCGCCGTCGTCAACGGGGCACGGTCGGTGCTCCGCCGCCGACGCACGGCCCGTGACTACGTGCCCCCACACCAGGTCAACGCCCGGTCCGCGGAGTCCCTCGCGATGCTGTCGGCCGAGCACCAGTCCGTTGTCGACGCACTCGCCACCCTGCCGCCCCGCCAGCGCGAGGTGCTCGTGTTGCGCTATTACGGGGGGTTGTCCGAGGCCGAGATCGCCGAGGCCACCGGCATCACCCGCGGCACCGTCAAGTCGACGGCCAGCCGGGCGCTGAGCGCCGTCGGTCGCGTGATGAACCCCGGATCGGGACGGACGTGAACGAGTCGGAGCAGCGTGTTGCCGACGCGCTGCGGGCCCGGGCCACCGGAGCGGGGGGACGGTCGGGGGGAATCCGCCCGTCCGCGGAACGCACGACCAACATGTCGGGCCTCAGTACGCGCACGGCGCTGCTGATCGCACTGCTCGGCGGCGCGGTCCTCGGCATGGCACTCGCCCTGTTCTCCCTGCTGGTGCCCGGGCTGCTACCCCCTCTCGGGTGACCGCCCGGTACCGTCGGGTCCTGTGACAACCACGCTCGCCCTCGGTCCGGAGTGGCTCAACCCCGAGACGATGATCACGGGGCTGGGCCCGTGGGCACTGGTGGGGCTGGCGCTCATAGTGTTCGCCGAGTGTGGGCTGCTGCTCGGGTTCTTCCTGCCCGGTGACTCGCTGCTGTTCACGGCCGGGCTGTTCGTCGCGACCGGCGCGATCCGGTTCCCGCTCTGGCTGGTCTGCCTGGTCCTCGTGGTCGCCGCTTTCGCGGGCAACGCCGTCGGCTACTACATCGGACGTGCCGCCGGGCCGGCGATCTTCGACCGACCGAAGTCCCGGCTGTTCAAGCCGTCCAACGTCGACAGGACCCAGCAGTTCTTCGACAAGTACGGCAACCGCGCCATCGTGCTGGGCCGGTTCGTCCCGATCGTCCGCACCTTCATCACGGTGATGGCGGGGGTCGGCCGGATGGAGGCGAAGCGCTACCTGACCTACTCCCTGATCGGCGGGGTCGCCTGGGCCGCCGGGGTCACGCTGCTCGGCTTCTGGTTGGGACGGTTCGCGATCGTCCGCAACAACATCGATCTGGTCCTGATCCTCGTGGTGCTGGTCTCGATCCTGCCGATCGTCGTGGAGGTCCTGCGGGCACGCCGCAAGGGCGGGACGCACGCCGCGTAGCGCAGCGCTCCTGCGCGCGGATGACACCAGCCTCACCACGCAGCGGAGAGGTCCGCGTGTTGCCGGATCCAAGCGTGCATCGCGACGCCTGCTGCCACCCCGGCGTTGATCGAGCGGGTAGAGCCGAACTGGGCGATCGACACGGTCAACGTCGCCGCGGCCCGCGCCTCACCGGTGACGCCGGGCCCCTCCTGCCCGAACAGCAGCACACACGCCCTGGGCAGCTCCGCGTTCTCCAGCGGCACCGCGCCGGGGGTGTTGTCAACGGCCACCACGGCGAGGCCGTGGTCCGCGGCGAACGCGGCCAGCCCCGCCACGGTGTCGTGGTGGTGCACGCTCAGGTACCGGTCGGTGACCATTGCGCCGCGGCGGTTCCAGCGCCGTCGACCCACGATGTGCACCCCGGCCGCGGCGAACGCGTTGGCCGTGCGGACGACGGTGCCGATGTTGTGGTCGTGCCCGAAGTTCTCGATCGCCACGTGGAACGGGTGGGCGCGGGCGGCGAGGTCGACGGCCACGGCATCGCGATGCCAGTAGCGGTAGGCGTCCACGACGTTGCGGGTGTCTCCGTGTTCGAGAAGGTCGGGGTCGTACCGGTCATCGACAGGCCACTCCGCGCGACCACCCGGCCATGGGCCCACCCCGACCTGCCCGGGCACCGCCCACTCACTCGGCCCCGCCCCGCTCGCCCTGGGTCCGGCCTCGTCGGGATCGGTCATGCGCAGATCATGCGCGCGGCTGGGACGGTCCTACGGGTCGGCCCAGGCCGAGGTCGGCCAGCCCCAGCAGCGCGCGATAGGACACGCCCTCGGCCTCGATGATCTCCCGCGCGCCGGTGTCCCGGTCGACGATCGTGGCAACGCCGACGACGGTCGCGCCCGCCTCCCGGACGGCCCGAACCGCCGCGAGGGGCGACGCTCCGGTCGTCGTCGTGTCCTCCACGACGAGCACCCGACGACCTGCGACGTCGGGGCCCTCGATGAGCCGCTGCATCCCGTGCTGTTTCGCCGCCTTGCGGACGACGAACGCATCGATCGGCGCCCCCTCCGCCGCGGCCGAGTGCAGGATCGCGGAGGCCACCGGGTCGGCGCCGAGCGTCAGCCCCCCGACCGCCGCGTAGTCCCAGTCCGCGGTGAGCACCCGCAGCAGGCGTCCTACCAGCGGCGCGGACCGATGTTCGAGGGTGACCCGACGCAGGTCGATGTAGTAGTCGGCCTCAGCGCCCGACGACAGCGTGACGCGCCCGTGTAC
>JBKJPD010000445.1:0-3495 GCA_046595345.1 Pseudonocardia sp. | reverse complement strand
AGTCGGTACTGTGCGTGCGATGTGGGAGCCGGTGGGTCCGCTGGCTGTGTCCGTCTACCGGCGTCGGCGCTGGCTGGCGGTCGGCTCGACGGTCGTCACCGTCCTGCTCACCGTGTGGACCATCTCCGCGATTGCGGCCTCGGGCACCCCCACCGAGTACACCGTCACCCGCGCCGGCCTGACGGCTGCCCAGCAGGTCTCCCCACCGGCGCCACCGTCCCAGCCGGGGACCGGCGGCCCACCACCCGTGGTGCCAGGGGCGTCACCCTCGGCCGTGCCCCCCTCGGTGGTCGCGGAGCAGACCACCCCGAGTGTCTCCACCACCACCTCCGAGGAGCTTCGCCCCGACGACACCCCTGGCCCGGCGGCGCCGACCGGTCCCGTGCCCTGTACCAACGAGATGCTCGGGGTGGCCGCGGAGATCGACCGTCCCGAGCACCGGGTCGGGGAGCGGCCGGTACTGCGGCTCGTCGTCACGAACATCAGCGACCAGCCGTGCGTGCGTGATCTGGACTCCGCACGCCAGGAGATCGTGGTGTGGAGCCAGGACATCTCGACGCGGCTGTGGTCGAGCAACGACTGCGGCAACGCCTCGAGCATGGATCTGCGCACGCTCCTACCCGGCCGGCCCGTCGCGTTCCCCGTGACGTGGGCGGGCCGGACCACGGAGCCGGGTTGCCCGAAGGGCCGCACCGTCGTGCCGGCGGGCCTCTACAACGTGATGGTCCGCGTCGATGACGACATCAGTGCGCCGACGCCGTTCACCCGGCTGCCCTGACCGCGGCCATTCACTTGATCGCGGCAATTCACTTGATCGCGGACAGCACCGAACCCACATCGTGGACCTCGGTCAGCTTCATACCGGCCGGCGCTACGCCGCTGTCGGGTGGCACGAGCGCGTGGGTGAAGCCGAGGCGCGCGGCCTCGGCGAGCCTGCGGTCCAGCCCGGTGACGCGACGGACCTCGCCTGCCAGCCCGATCTCGCCGAGCACCACGACGTCGGAGGGCAGTGCGACGTCGCGGCGCGCCGACGTGATCGCCAGCGCCAGTGCGAGATCTGCGGCCGGCTCGACCACGCGCATCCCGCCGACGGTGGCCGCGTAGACCTCCGCGTCGTGCAGCCGGATCCCGCCGCGCTTCTCCAGTACGGCCAGCAGCATCGCGACGCGGGCGTTGTCCAAGCCGCTCACCGCGCGACGCGGGCTGGGGATGTCCTTGCCGGTGACCAGGGCCTGCAGCTCCGCGGGCAGCGGTCGCCTGCCGTCCATCACGATGGTGACGGCCGTGCCCGGCACCGGCGGGCCACCGAAGCGGGCCAGGAACAGTCCCGAGGGGTCGGGCATGCCGACGATGCCGGAGTCGCGCAACTCGAAGCAGCCCACCTCGTCGGCCGGGCCGAAACGGTTCTTCACCCCGCGCACCATGCGCAGCGTGGAGTGCCGGTCGCCCTCGAACGACAGCACGACGTCGACGAGGTGTTCCAGCACGCGCGGGCCGGCTATCGAGCCGTCCTTCGTGACATGTCCTACGAGGACGATCGGCAGCCCGCGCTCCTTGGCGAGCCCGGTGAGCCCGATGGTGACGGCACGGGTCTGGGTGACCCCGCCCGGCGCGCCGTCGGCCTCGCTGGTGGACATCGTCTGGATCGAGTCGATGACCACCAGGTCGGGGCGCAGTTCGTCGATGTGGCCGACGATCGCGCCGAGGTCGGATTCGGCGGCGAGGTAGAGCTCGTCGTTGACGGCACCGGTCCGCTCGGCCCGCAGCCGCACCTGCCCCGCCGACTCCTCACCAGTGACATACAGCACACGACCGGTGGCCTTGGCCGCCACCTCCAGTAGGAGCGTGGACTTCCCGACGCCCGGTTCTCCGGCCAGCAGCACAACGGCTCCGGGAACGAGGCCGCCACCGAGCACCCGGTCCAGCTCGGACACCCCGGTGGGACGGGCACGCGCGGAGTCGAGCGCGACGTCACCGATGCGACGGGCGGGGGTGGTGGGGGAGCCTGCGGTCACCACCCGTGATCTGGCGGGTCCGGCGGTGGGCGTGAGCTGCTCCAACGTCCCCCACGCCTGGCAGGACGGGCAACGCCCGACCCACTGGGCGGTCTGGTGCTCACACGCCGCGCAGCGGAATCCGGAGCGGGCGGCGCGGGCACTCACCCGCTGGGCGCGGGCTCGCGCGGCTCCGACGGATTGGCGACCGGCAGGTCGAACCGGATCTCTCCGGCCCGCTCGAAGACGAGCACCACCGGGTAGGTGAGCCCGGACACGACGTCCACGCGGAGCCCGGTGAGCACGATCTGGGCCTCGCGCGTGCCCGTCGGGCCGACCGTCGTGGTCGGGATGGTGGTGCTGCCGGGTCGACCGGTCGGCTGTGTAGCGGGTGCGAGGACCGGCTCGCCCCCGACGACCAGCACCTGCCCGCCGGCGATCTCGACGTCGCCGCTGACCGTTACCGACCCGGCGACCGGGCTGCTCGCCGAGATCAGCCGATCTGCGGTGCGGCTGCTGTTCACGATCCTCATCTGCAGGGGTGCTGCGCCACCGATGGAGTAGATGTTGCGGCCGGCAACCCGCTCGCCGAACTTGATCGAGGCGTCGCGGATGACCACCGCGCCGGTGGCGGCGCTGGCACCGCCGACGGCCGAGACCTGCCTGGACGTCTGGGCGGCCTGGCCGGCGCCGCACCCGGCCAGCGCGAGGGCCCCGATCATGAGGCCGACGGCGGTGGCTGCTCCGGTCGGGCGAATACGCGGGGTCCGGCTCACGGGGTGGGCGTCCTTCCGGGCGGGTACGTGCCGCGGGGCGGCTGGGCGGTGGCGCTGGTGTCCGGGCACCGTTCGGCGACCCGGACTCGACCGGATAACAGCCTAGTCGGGGCATGCGCGACCCTCGGACACGGCCGTCCGTGGCATGTTTGGAGTATGATGTCAATCCCCTGACCTGCAGGGACAGGCGGTCCAGGCGGCGGCGACACCGCGGGTCGTGTTAACCTAGATGTAGCGAAAGGGGCATACGACACATGGTTTTTAAGGTCGGAGAGACCGTTGTCTACCCGCACCACGGTGCCGCTCTCATCGAGGCCATCGAAACGCGGACGATCAAGGGCGAGGCGCGCGAGTACCTCGTCCTGAAGGTCGCCCAGGGTGATCTCACGGTGAAGGTGCCCGCCGAGAATGCCGAGGTCGTCGGCGTCCGTGACGTGGTGGGGCAGGAAGGCCTTGACAAAGTATTCGAGGTGCTTCGCGCACCGCACACAGAGGAACCCACGAACTGGTCCCGCCGGTACAAGGCGAACCTGGAGAAGTTGGCGTCCGGAGATGTGAACAAGGTCGCCGAGGTCGTCCGCGACCTGTGGCGCCGGGAGAAGGACCGCGGCCTGTCCGCGGGCGAGAAGCGCATGCTCGCCAAGGCGCGCCAGATCCTCGTCAGCGAGCTCGCGCTGGCCGAGGGCACCGACGAGGAGCGGGCCGAGATCCTGCTCGACGAGGTG
>JBKJPD010000512.1:0-6907 GCA_046595345.1 Pseudonocardia sp. | reverse complement strand
TCTGGCGCGTCTGCTCGCCCTCGCGCACCTCACGCACCGCGCCGGTGATGGCGTCGCCGCGACGGAGCCCGTACTTGCGCACCACCGACAGGGAGACGTAGACGTCGGTGGGGCCGGACAGGTATCCGGTGGTGCGGACGAACGCGTAATTGTCCAGCACGTCCATGATGCCGGCGACGGGCAGCAGGATGTCGCCGTCACGCACCTCGGTGTCGATGTTGCCCTGGCCGCCCTGGACCCCGGAGCCGCCACCGGGGCGGTCGCGATCGCGACCCCGCCTGCGGTCGCGGAACCGACGCCCGCGACGGCCGCGGCCGTCACCGTCGTCGTCGAGGTCGTCCTCGGGGCGGTTGTCGCGCGGGCCCCGGCTGTCGGCCCGGTTGTCGGGGCCGCCGCGGTTGTCGTTGCGATTGTCGTTGCGATTGTCGCCGCCGCGGTCGTTGCGGTTGTCGGCGCCACGGTTCTCGGAAGCCTTGCCGTCGGCGCCACGGTTGTCGGGAGCCCTGCTGTCGGCGCCACGGTTGTCGGGAGCCCGGTTGTCCGCGCCGCGGTCGGCGCGACCCCGGTTGCCGTTGTCGGCGCCGTCCCGGTTCTCGCCGCGGTTGCGACGACCGTCGCCGCGCTGCGGGCGGTCGGCCTCGTCACCAGCGGGTTCGGCGTCAGAAGCACTGTTCTGCTCACCGCGACCGCGACGGTTCTGACGGGAGCGCCGGCCGCCGGTTTCGGCCTGGTCCTGGTCCGCAGCCGCGGGCGCCTCGGCAGCGGACGCTCCCGGGACGGTGTCGACGACCGGGGTGACGCCGTCAGCCGAGGCAGCGCCGTCAACCGAGGCAGCGCCGTCAACCGGAGTGACGTCGGCAGGCGCGCTGTCGACGACCGGCGGAACGACGACAGGAGCGGTGTCGACGGGGGTGGGCGTGGCCTCGGTGGCCGGAGCGGACCCGTAAGCCGCCGCCCCGTTGGAACTCGACTGCGGGTCCGGAGCACCGGCGGGACGGGACGCGGCGCGGCGGCGGCGGGGGGTCGCTACCGGGGCCCCACCGTTGGACGGGGTGTCGGTCGTGCCGCCGGAAGCAGCGGGACGGTCGGCCGCGCTGCTCTCGGGCAGCGACGGCGGAGTCGCGACCGGGGCGGAACCACCGGTCTGACGCTCCTTGATGGCGGCGATGAGATCGCCCTTACGCATCCCCGACGTGTCCGGGATTTTCAGCTCCGCGGCCAGCTGGCGGAGATCCGCCAACACCATGCCGGTGAGGCCACCACGCTTGCGAATGGCGGGTGCTGCCTCGGGGCTGACGAGATCGGTCTCGCTCAACGATTGTCCTTCCTGACCAACCGGGGCCGTGCCCGGGTCAGCGGATTTCACACACTCGCCCGGACGGTCTGCCGGACGACATGTCGGTCAACGGGTCGCGCGAATTGCGGCCGTTCCGACTGGCGGAGCGACGATCATCGCGACGGTCGCGGGAGGAGGCCGCTCGGTCCGAAACCGGATCTGGAGCTCAGCTCGCCCAAATTCATGAGACGAATCGAGACCGGCTCGAGTGGCCACGCGGATGACGCGTGGAACGCCGTTGCAAGTGCCAGCGTAGACGTATCCACTGGTCGGGGCAACAACCCCCCACCCGGCGCGCCGGAGAGACCTATCCCACCTCGACACGCGCACCATCGGGGTCGACGGGCAGCGCCACGGCCGTGAAGCCGTGCAGCTCGATCCCGGCGGGCAGCGTGCCGTCCGCCGGGAGCGCGAGAACGGTGGGTCCGGCACCGGAGATGGTGGCCGGAACGCCGTGCGCACGCAGCGCGTCCACGAGATCGGCCGACTCCGGATAGGCCGGACGCCGATAGCCCTGGTGGAGCCGGTCCTCTGTGGCGGGCATCAGCAACTCGGGGCGCTGGGTGAACGCCAGCACCGCGAGCGCGGTGCGGCTGCCGGTGAAGGCCGCGTCGGCCAGCGGGACGCGCTCGGGCAGTAGCCCGCGGGTGGTGCTGGTCAGCGATTCGGTTCCCGCGATGAGCGCCACCGGGTGGATGCCCGGGTGCGCGTCGAGCCGTACAGCGTGGAACCGTTCCGCGGTATTCCCAGTGAAATTCCCAGTGAAATTCCCTGGGGCGTCGAGCTGCGCGGCCGACCAGACGATCACGAACCCGCCGAGAAGGCTGGCCGCCGCATTGTCGGCATGCCCCTCCAAACCGGCGGTGACCTGCAACAACGTGTCCCGTTCCAGCTCCGGATCGCGCCCGGCGAGCACGACGGCGGCCACCGCGCCCGCGACGGCCGCCGCGGCGGGACTGCCAAGGCCGCGAGAGTGCGGGATGGCGTTGCGGCAGCGCAACCGCAGCCCACCCGGGGCGTCGCCGATGAGGTTCCACGTGGTGCGCATGGCGCGGACGACAAGGTGCGCGTCGTCGCACGGCACCCGACCGGCGCCCTCACCGACGACCTCGACCGTGACGCCGTCAGGCACCACCGAGACCTCCACGTCGTCGTAGAGAGACAGCGCGAGGCCGAGTGAGTCGAACCCCGGGCCGAGGTTCGCCGACGACGCCGGGACGCGGACGCGGACCTCCGTGGGCCGTCCCATCAGCCCGACCGCCCTGTCATCCCGATCGCCCCGTCATCCCGGCATCCCCCATCAGCGCAGCTCCAGAGCGTCCGCCACCGCGCTCGGGTCGATCGGTACGACCGTCGGGGTCGGAGCGGTCAACAGTGCCGTGTCGGGGTCTTTCAAACCGTGTCCTGTGACGGTGCACACCACGAGCGATCCGCGGGGCAGCGAGCCGTCCGCCACCGACTGCAGCAGCCCGGCGACGCTCGCCGCCGACGCGGGCTCCACGAACACGGCCTCCCGCGCCGAGAGCAGCCGGTAGGCGGACAGGATCTCCTCGTCGGTGACGGCCGCGAACTTCCCGTTCGACTCCTCACGCGCGGTCATCGCTGCACCCCAGGATGCGGGCGCCCCGATCCGGATGGCGGTGGCGATCGTCTCGGGGTTCTTGATGGGCGCGCCGTGCACGAGCGGCGCGGCGCCCGCGGCCTGGTAGCCGAACATCCGCGGCGCCTCGGTGATCAGCCCGTCCGCGAGGTAGGAGCGGTAGCCCGCCCAGTACGCGGTGATGTTGCCCGCGTTGCCCACCGGTAGGCAGTGCACGTCAGGGGCGCGGCCGAGCTCGTCGCAGATCTCGTAGGCGGCGCTGGCCTGCCCGGCGATCCGGGTGGGGTTGACCGAGTTCACGAGCGCGGCGACGGGATAGTCAGCGGCGGTCTTGCGGGCGAGTTCGAGGCAGTCGTCGAAGTTGCCGTCGATCTGCAGGATGCGCGCCCCGTGCGCGACGGCCTGGGCGAGCTTGCCTAGCGCGATCTTGCCCTGGGGGACCAGCACGGCGCAGGTCAGGCCCGCCCGGGCGGCGTAGGCGGCGGCCGAGGCCGAGGTGTTGCCGGTCGACGCGCAGATCACGCCCTGCTTGCCGCCGGCGAGGGCGTCGGTGACCGCCATCGTCATCCCGCGGTCCTTGAACGAGCCGGTGGGGTTGACGCCGTCGACCTTGAGGTAGACCTGGCAGCCGGTCCGCAGGGACAGGTGCGGGGCGGGCAGCAGCGGCGTGCCGCCCTCGCCGAGCGTGATCACCTTCCAGTCCGGTTGCACGGGCATCTGGGCGCGGTAGGCCTCGATGACCCCGGGCCACCGAGGCGACCGGGCGGGCGCGAGGTCCGCGCGCATTCCGCTGAAGCTGAATGCGGTCACGATTTCGCCTCCGCGGGGACGAGTACGTCGGCGGTCACGATTTCGCCTCCGCGGGGACGAGTACGTCGGCGGTCATCCGGCAACTCCCTTTCGGCCGAGATCCTCGACCCGCAGCACGCTGTCGACGCCGTGCACGACGTCGAGTCCGCTCAGTACGCCAACCGTGGCGGCCAGCGCCGCCTCCGGCGCCGCATGGGTGACGACGACGAGCCGGGCCGCCGCACCGCCGTTGCCCCCGCCGGTCTGGCGCACTGCGGCGATGCTCACGCCGTGGCGCGCGAACTCGCCGGCGATCATGGCGAGCACGCCGGCCCGGTCGGCCACGTCGAGGCTCACGTGGTAGCGGGTGGACACGGTTCCGATCGGCAGCATGGGCAGGCTCGCGTAGGCGCTCTCGCGCGGCCCACGGCCGCTGAGCACCCGGTTGCGGGCCACCGCAACGAGGTCACCGAGCACTGCGCTCGCCGTGGGCGCACCGCCCGCGCCCTGGCCGTAGAACATCAACTGCCCGGCCGCCTCGGCCTCGACGAACACCGCGTTGAACGCGCCGTCGACGGCGGCGAGGGGATGCGTCGCCGGGATCATCGCCGGGTAGACACGGGCGGAGACCGACTCGGGCAGATCCTCGGTGGCCGGGATGCGCTCGCAGATCGCGAGCAGCTTGATCACACAGCCCAGCCCGGTGGCGGCGGCGATGTCGGCGGCCGTGACCCCCCGGATGCCCTCGCAGTACACGTCGGCGGCGGTGACGCGGGTGTGGAAGGCCAGCGAGGCGAGGATCGCGGCCTTGGACGCGGCGTCGTACCCGTCGACGTCGGCGCTGGGGTCGGCCTCGGCGTACCCGAGGCGGGTGGCCTCGTCCAGCGCGTCGGCGTAGCTCGCGCCGGATGCGGTCATCGCGGAGAGGATGAAGTTGGTGGTGCCGTTGACGATGCCTGCGACGCGGGTGATCCGGTCGCCCGCCAGTGACTCCCGCAGCGGACGCAACAGCGGGATCGCCCCGGCCACCGACGCCTCGTAGTACAGGTCCACCCCGGCCGCATCAGCCGCCTCGGCGAGCGTCGCACCGTCCTCGGCGAGCAGCGCCTTGTTGGCCGTGACCACGGATTTGCCGGCCTTGAGCGCCTTGAGGAGAAGGGTGCGGGCCGGCTCGATGCCACCGATCACCTCGACCACGACGTCGACGTCGTCGCGCGTGACCAGCGCCGACGCGTCGGCCGTCAGGAGGTGACCCAGCTCGGGATGCCTGTGCGGGCGGCGAACGGCCACCCCCACCAGTTCGACGCGGGCACCTACCCGGGCAGCGAGCTCGTCGGCCTGGTCCCGCAGCAGCCTCACCACCTCGGAGCCGACAGTGCCGCACCCGAGTATCGCGACGCGGATCGCGTCTTTCACCACCACGCCCGGGATCATCGCTGGTCGGCGCCCGGAACGGCGAATCGCGTGCTGCCAGTCACCCTCAGTTCACCACTCACCGGCCACCTCCAGCCGGAACTGGTCCTGGACCGTCTCACGGCGCAGCAGGACCCGCGCGACGCCGTCGCGCACGGCGACGACGGCCGGGCGCGGCAGCCGGTTGTAGGAGCTCGCCATCGAGTAGCAGTACGCCCCGGTCGCCGCGACACCCAGTAGGTCACCGGGAGCGAGGTCAGCGGGGAGCCAGCAGTCGCGCACCACGATGTCGCCGCTCTCGCAGTGTTTGCCGACCACCCGCGAGAGCACGGCCTCGGCGGTGCCGTCACGCTGCGACAAGCCGACCTGGGAGGAGCGGGACACGAGCCGGCAGTCGTACACGGCGTCGTAGAGGGAGGTGCGGATATTGTCGCTCATCCCGCCGTCGACGGACACGTACCGGCGCTCCGTCGAGCCACCCAACTGGACATCCTTGAGCGTGCCGACCTCGTAGAGCGTGACCGTGCCCGGCCCCACGATGGCGCGGCCGGGCTCGACCGCGATCTCCGGGACTTCCAGCTCCGCGGCGTGGCACTCCCGCTCGACGATGGTGCGGAGCTCGGCCGCCAGCTCCGCGACGTCGAGGGGGGACTCGTCGGCGCGGTAGGCGATGCCGAAGCCGCCACCGAGGTCCAGCGTGGTGAGCGCGACCAGCGCGTCCGACCCGTGCTCCTTGTGCAACTGCGCCAGGAACCGGACCACCCGGTGGGCGGCGACCTCGAAACCCTCGGTGTCGAAGATCTGGCTGCCGATGTGGCTGTGCAGGCCGACGAGCTGCAGGTTCGGGGCCCGGACCACCCGGCGCGCGGCCTCGGCTGCGGCGCTGCCCTCACCGCCTCCGGCGCTGGACCTGCCCGCTCCGCCGGACGTCGAGAACCCGAACTTCTGGTCCTCATGGGCGGTGGCGATGAACTTGTGGGTGTGGGCCTCGACGCCGACCGTGAGCCGGATCATCACCGGCGCGACGACGCCACGATCGCGGGCCACGGCGTCCAGACGGGCGATCTCGTAGAACGAGTCGAGCACCACCCGCCCGACGCCCGCCTCCACGGCGTCGACGAGCTCCTCGACCGACTTATTGTTGCCGTGCAGCGCGATCCGCTCCGCGGGGAACCCTGCACGCAGTGCGACGGCGAGCTCGCCACCGCTGCAGACATCGAGCGAGAGGCCCTCGGAATCGACCCAGCGCGCCACCTCGACACTCAGGAACGCCTTGGCCGCATAGTGCACCGAGCGCGCCCCGAACGCGGCCGCGAACTCCGCGGCACGGGACCGGAAGTCGGCCTCGTCGACCACGAACAACGGCGTGCCGTAGGTCTCCGCAAGATCCCGCACGTCGACACCGGCGATCGTGAGCACTCCCCCGGGCCCGCGCAGGGCGCCCCGGGGCCAGACGGCGGGCGCGAGCTCGTCGAGGCCAGGGGCGTCGACGGGACGGGCACCGGCCGTCTCGGGTGCGGAGTGGATGCCGGCGTGTAGAGGCCCGGCCGGGTGCGTCGTCATGACGCCGCCTCCGCGGGACGGAGCACGTCGGCCCTCACATCCGCTCCGGCGCGCTGACGCCCAGCACAGCCAGCCCGTTGGCCAGCACCTGGCGGGCGGCGTCGCCCAGCGCGAGCCGGGCGCGGTGCAGTTCGCTGATCTCCTCGTCCCCCATCGGCAGGACGCGGCAGGCGTCGTAGAACTTGTGGTATGCGCTCGCCAGCGTC
>JBKJPD010000446.1:0-6495 GCA_046595345.1 Pseudonocardia sp. | reverse complement strand
GGCCGAAGGTGATCCGGCGTGCAAGCACCACGCCTACGTCGTGCGGCCGCTTGCACGAGCGGGGGAGCGAATGCCGGTGTCAGTACCGCGTAACGCGCGCTCGACGTCGCACCGGAGCGGATCTACGTCGATCACGGCCTGACCGAGGCGATGGCCGCCCGACCCATGGCCCGATCCGTTCTGTGCCCGACCGGTTCAGAACGGCCAGCGGTCGCCGAATCGGGCGGCGAGGCGGCCGTCGAGACCCCACATCCGGCCGGCCGGCACGATGGCGAGCAGGAGCAGGGGGACCAGGTCGACGGGGTAGGTCCACACGTACTGCACGGCACCGGAGAACAGGTACATCAGCCAGATGGGTCCGATGAGCAGCAGGTTGCCGACCGCCGCGGCCCGGCTGAGGACTCCGAACAGCAGCGCGAGGCCCGCGACGATCTCGACGACGGTGAGGAACACGCCGAAGGCGTCCCAGTTCGGCAGGACCACGTTCTGGAACACGGCGCCGAGCGGGGCCAGGAAGGTGTCCTTCGAGGCAGCGTCGGCGATGAACCGGGCCTGCGGGAGCCACAGCAGGCCGAACGTGGCGAACCCGAGGTCGTAGGTTCCGTTGCCGAAGAGTTTGGCGAGACCGTTGCTCAGGTAGATGAGCCCGAAGAAGATCCGGAGCACGGCGAATCCGCGGGCAAAGACCAGCTGTGAGGCGGCGATCGTGGCGGGCTGGGTGGTGTTGTCGCTCATCGGGGATGCTCTTCCTGTGTGGTGTGCCGGGTGCCCGAACCGGGCACAGTGGTCCCACGGCCATGGATCATGACCGCAACCCTAGACCGACCAGGCGCCCGCACATCTCACGAACTGAGAACGTCCGGGCGCACCTCCACCCGACCCACCCCGCGATCAGAGCGTCGCGGGCAGCCCGCACTCCGGGAGCTGCGGCGGCTGTAGATGGTGATCTCGGCTGTCGTGCCCTCCTCGATCCGCCACACGTCGAACCCGCACGCACGGAACTCGCTGTCGCCCGGTCGCCGCAGGTAACCAGCGGCTGGTCGGCATCGGTTTCGCCGTTGTGACGACCGGCAGCCGTCCCGGCTGGGGCCGAAGGCCCGTTCGCGCAGCGGTCGAGATGGCGCCGATCCCGACGCGGATGTCCTTGGACGCGACGGAAAGCGCCGCCGCGCCTCAGCGTTCGGGCGCGTCGATGAATCCGACTTCACGACCAGCCCCGCTCCTGCAGCACCCACGTGTTGCCGTCCGGATCGGCGAAGTCACCGAAGGAGCAGTAGTCCGCGTGTCGCGGATCCGGGCCGGGCTGCCACCCGTCAGGGGTCATATGCCGGATGTCACTCACACCGACTCCGCGGCCGACCAGCTCGGCGCGAGCGGTTCCGATGTCGGTGACGACGAGGTGCAGCCCGCGTACCGAGCCGGGGGTGGCGTCGCTGATCCCGATACCCACCATTATCGAGCACGCCGAGCCGGGTGGTGTCAGCTGCACGACGCGGAACTCCTCGCCGGCCCGGTGGTCGACCTCCAGGACGAACCCGACCTGCTCGATGTAGAACGCCTTGGCCCGGCCCACGTCGGACACCGGGACGATCACGGCTTCCAGCTTGTAGTCCATCAGGTCATCCTTCGCGGTCGGGGTCGGGCTGGGTCGAGGGTGTGCGGGTCACCGGAGCATCGGCTCGGCCGACGCCGCGATCGAGGTCATCGCGGTTGACGAGAGTGAAGCCATGTCGACGCTTCCAGCTGTTCGTCATCGTGACTCCGATCGGTTGCCGTTGCTGCCTGATTCGACGACGGCGCAGGAACTCATCGGTTCATCGATGAAAGTGCCGATCAGACGAGCGGGCTCGCGGCCAGTACCCGGACGGCCTCGGCGACGGCCGCTCGGCGGGCGACGCGGACGGCGGTCTCGATGGGTCGCAGGGCCTCACGGCGGGCGGCGGCGGCCGACGCCGTCAGCGCGCCGCCCGGTTCGTCGACCGACGCAGCGGCGAGGATCGCCTCCACCTCGTCGGCGTGCTGGAGCACCCGCAGCGCCTGGCCGGGCATCCCCGCCGGCCACAGGGAAGCCGGGCGGGAACGCAGGGACGCCGCGATCTCCTCCCGGACACCGGGGCGGTGCCGCGCCACCCCGAGGGAGGTGAGGATCGACGCGGACTGCCGGACCTGCTCGCGCAGCTCGCGCTCGGCCTGGCTCAGCGCCACGAACTCCGGGGTCGGGCCCGGTTCCGGTACGAGGTAGACGGTCCAGCGCAGCATGCCCTCGGCCACCTGGGTGGGGACGATCCCGATCCCCGCGTCGACGAACAACACGCCCTCACCGGCGGCCGTCGCCTCCCGGCTGAAGAGCCCGGGACCGGGCAGCCCCCGCACGTCACCCGGGGCGGGCAGCACCAGCCGCGCGGGGTGACGCGGTGCCGCCCGGCGCAGCGCGGCGAGCAGGAAGGTCAGCGAGGACACCGGGAAACCGGGCGGCGGCAGCGTGGTGGCGGCGGCGGTACCGGTGTCGGCGGCCTGGACGTCGTGCGCCTGCGCCCAGGGGTCGAGCGCGTCGAGCACGTCGTCGGGCGCCACGGCGCCGGCCAGCCAGGCCGAGGTCCACACGGTGAAGGAGGCGGAAGGACAGGGCACGGGGCCAGGCTAGCCACGTCCGGGGGCCGCGGCATCCCTCCCGTGCGGGTAAAGCCGGACACTGCTGGTCACAGCCGGTGTGCGTGTCGTGGCGTGCCGCGGCCCCCGGCAGCGGTAGAACTGCCCCGTGAGTACGCACGACTACCGGGGGGTCTTCGGCAGCGACGGCACGCGCCGGACCACGCGCCGGGAGATTCCCGAGGTTCCCGCCGAGCACGGGCTCGTCGTGGAGGACCCGGCGAGCGGGTTCTGCGGGGCCGTGATCAGCGCGGACGTTCGCGAGGTGACGCTGGAGGACCGCAACGGCAGGCGCCGGGTGTTCCCGCTGCGCCCGGCCGCGTTCCTGTTCGAGGGCGCCGTGGCCACACTCGTGCCCCCGACGCGGGCGCCGGGCGCTCCGGCCCGGTCGGCGTCGGGCTCGGTGAAGGTCCAGGGCCACACGGCGCGCACCGCCCGGGCCGCGCGGATCTGGGTGGAGGGTCTGCACGACGCGGAGCTCGTCGAACGGGTGTGGGGCCACGACCTGCGAGTCGAGGGGGTGGTCGTCGAACCGTTGCACGGCATGGACGACCTCGCCGCCGCCGTCGCCGAGTTCGGGCCCGGCCCGCACCGCCGCCTCGGGGTCCTCGTCGACCACCTCGTCGCCGGTTCGAAGGAGACCCGTGCCGCGCAGGCCGTGGTCGGGCCGCATGTGCTGGTCACCGGGCACCCCTACGTCGACGTGTGGGAGGCCGTGAAGCCGGCGGTCGTCGGGATCGCGGCCTGGCCGCAGATCCCGCGCGGCACCGACTGGAAGACCGGCGTGTGTGCCGCCCTGCGGTGGGGTGAGCCCGCCGACGGGGCACGCCGCGTCCTCGGCGCGGTGCACAGCTTCCGTGACCTGGAGACCCCGCTGATCGGCGCCGTCGAGCAACTCATCGATTTCGTGACGGCCTGAATGCTGATGTGTGATCTTCGGACACGCTGAGGTCTGGCAGGATCGGGGTCATGTTGCCCGCCGTGATCTGGCTCGTACTGGGTCTGGTGCTGATCGGGGCCGAGGTGCTGGCGGGCGAGTTCGTGCTGCTCATGCTCGGAGGTGCGGCACTGGCCGCTGCGGGCGCGTCGTTCGTCGTGCAGGACAGCCCGCTTGTCGGGGGAGTGGTGTTCGCGATCGCCTCGGTGCTGCTGCTCCTGGCGGCACGCCCGGCCCTGCGTCGACGGTTGTACCGCGGCATCGACCAGTCGGTCATGCACAGCAAGGCGCTCATCGGGGCCACCGCGGTGGTGATCGCCCGCGTCGACGGCAACGGCGGGCAGGTCAAGATCGCCGGTGACCTGTGGTCGGCCCGTTCGTTGGACGGCGACGAAGTCGTCGAGCCGGGCGCCATGGTCACAGTGATGGACATCTCCGGGGCTACGGCGATCGTCGTCGCACAGGACCCGGCGCCGTAGTACCCGCATCGGGTCACCGATGCGCAAGGAAACCGCGCCGCTGAAGGATCCGGCGGCCGCGGAACGAGGTCGAAGAGGTAGGGAGAGAACCCGTGGATGCAGGAACGGTGCTGCTCGTCATCGTGGTGCTGCTCGTCGTGCTGGTCGTGGTGTCGATGGTGAAGGCGATCCAGATCATCCCGCAGGCCAGCGCCGCGGTCGTCGAGCGGCTCGGGAAGTTCAAGACGACGGCGGAAGCGGGTCTCACCTTCCTCGTGCCGTTCGTCGACAAGATCCGTGAGCGGATCGACCTGCGCGAGCAGGTGGTGTCGTTCCCGCCCCAGCCGGTGATCACCCAGGACAACCTGACGGTGAATATCGACACGGTCGTCTACTACCAGGTGACAGACCCGAAGAAGGCGGTCTACGAGATCTCCGACTACATCGTCGGCGTCGAGCAGATCACCATCACGACGCTGCGCAACGTGGTGGGCGGGATGAGCCTGGAAGGCACATTGACCTCCCGCGACCAGATCAACTCGGTGCTGCGCACCGAGCTGGACGAGACCACCGGCCGCTGGGGCATCCGGGTCGCGCGCGTGGAGATCAAGGCCATCGACCCGCCCCGTTCCATCCAGGACTCGATGGAACGGCAGATGAAGGCAGACCGCGAGAAGCGCGCCACGATCCTCACCGCGGAGGGCCAGCGGGAGGCGGCGATCCGCAGCGCGGAGGGCAACAAGCAGGCGCAGATCCTCACCGCGGAGGGCGCCAAACAGGCCGCGATCCTGGGCGCCGAGGCCGAACGCCAGTCGGCCATCCTGCGTGCGCAGGGCAGCCGCGCCGCCCGCTACCTGGAGGCGCAGGGCGAGGCGAAGGCGATCGAGAAGGTGTTCGCCGCGATCAAGGCGGGCCGGCCGACGCCGGAGTTGCTGGCCTACAAGTACCTGGAGACCCTGCCCGAGATGGCGCAGGGCGGGGCCAACAAGGTATGGATGGTGCCGTCGGACTTCGGCAAGGCACTGGAGGGCTTCACGCGGATGCTCGGAGCCCCCGGCGAGGACGGGGTGTTCCGGTTCGAGGCGTCGCCCGTCGAGGCGTCGGCCGACCGCTCGCGGCCCGAGGACGATGACGAGTCGATCAAGGACTGGTTCGACACAGTAGGCGATCCGGCCGTCGCCAAGGTGGTGGCCGCCGCTGAGGCGGCGGCGCGCATGGCGGTCCCGGCCCTCGGGGCGCCGCCCGCCGACATCCCGATGGCGCAGACCCCCGTGGCGCAGACCCCCGTGGCCCGGCCGGCCGAGCTGCCGCCGCACCTGCCGCCACCCGCCCGGAGCGACCCCGGCCGCGCCGACGGGCCGGGCGCACCAGATTCCGAGAGCGCCCGCCCCACACCGCCCCGGGGCATCCCGCGGCCACCCGACGATGACCGTCCCGCCCCCCGTCCGGGCTATCCCACGCCGCCGCAGCAGTAGCCGTGTGTCCGGGTCGGGCCGCGCGACCGGCCCTACTCGGACGTGCGGGGCATCCGCTCGCCGACCAGGGGATGACGACTGGGGATGAGTCTCAGGCCGTTGAGCGATCGATCTTGCGGGCCGTCAACCTGGAGTAGGCGAACAGGGCACGCCGGCGGGCTTGTCCGGCCGGGGCGAGCATCCGCCCGATCCTCAGGTCGATGCCTCGGACCTGGAAGTGGTCGGAGCTGCCGAGCTCCTCGATCAGGAGACGCTGCTGGGTGTAGATGGCCTCCTCGTTCTCCGCAGACACCGAACCTCGGCAGATCCGGAAGGCCGCGAGCGTCTCCGGAAGCCCGAGGAACTCGCCGTACCGGAGCAGCCGGATCCACATGTCGAGATCCATGACGAAGGTGCGGTCGGCCCGCCACCCGCCCGCGGAGAAGAAGTCCTCGCGGCGGAACAGCACGCCGCCCGGTTCACCGATGGGGTTCGAACCGCTGCGGACCACTCGCCGTGCAACCTCGACACCGGTGTGCACGCCGGTGAGCCCGGACAGGCCGCGCCCGGGGACGATCAGCCGGCTCTGCTCGTCGATCATGTGCCGCCGCGCGGCCACCACGGCGAGTCCGGGATCAGCCTCCATCGGCCCAACCTGGAACTCCACGCATCGGGGGTGCAGCAGGTCGTCGGCGCACACGACCTTGACCAGCGGTGCCCGGCTGAGCTGGACGGCGCGGTTCCAGTTCTCGGCCTGCGGGACGGTGCTGGCGTTGCGTTCCACCCGAATTCGCTGATCGCCGAACGAGCGGGCGATGTCACCGGTGGCGTCGGTGCTGGCGTTGTCGAGGATCACCAGTTCGACATCGCGGTAGGTCTGGTCGAGGACGCTGCGCATCGTCTCGGTGAGAAGTTCCTCGCCGAGACGATGCGCAGCGTCCTCGACCAGACCTACCGCGATGTCGTACTGGTGATCCTCGACAACGCCAGCACCGAC
>JBKJPD010000342.1:0-2555 GCA_046595345.1 Pseudonocardia sp. | reverse complement strand
CCGTGCCTACGTCACGATTGCCCCTGTTCGCGATACGTTCGCCAAGCCTGTCGGGTGCACCAGCGCAGGAACAGCGCGATCCCGCCCGTTTGTCCTGCTGCGACGCGTCGTCCATCGGAACGTTCCGCCAGCCCCACACCCTGGCCGCGCGCGCGAAGGCTGAGCGCGGCCGGCTGCGAACGGATCTACGCCGACAAGACGTCCGGGAAGCTCGCCCGGCGGCCCGAGCTCGACGGGGCCCTGCGCGCCGGCGTCCTGCCACTCACGCATCCGCCGCCACCGGGGAGTAGCCGGCAACAGCCTCGATCTTCAGGTAGATGTCACGCTCGGCCGCCATGACCGCACCCTTCCCTTGTGTGACCGCGCCGTCCCCTGCGGCCTTTCTGACCTCTGTGACCGGCTGGCCATCGATCTGGCCGACCGGATAGAACCCCTGCTAGGCGTAGACGTAGTTGAAGGTGGCGATGTCACGGGTGGCGGTCTCGGTGAACGCCCACGGGTCCATGATCGAGTCGGCGCCCTGAAGGTTCGGGGTCTGTCCGCGGTTCTGCGGGTTGGTGTGCCACCGCCACCACAGCCGGTCGATGTTGGCG
Organism: Pseudonocardia sp.; assembly: GCA_046595345.1. GTDB lineage: Bacteria > Actinomycetota > Actinomycetes > Mycobacteriales > Pseudonocardiaceae > Pseudonocardia. The sequence continues at coordinate 1,962 of JBKJPD010000342.1, read as the reverse complement.
TGGTGCATCCAGAACAGCGGGTCCGCGGGCGCGCGGTCGAGGAACGACATTGTTCCGCGCCGGCCCCCGACCCAGACGTGGACCAGATCGTGGATGGATTCCAGGCCGCTGGCGAAGGCAGTGAAGTTACCGGCGTTCTCGACGTCGGCCAACGCGGCGACCGCAGGGTTGGCCGTGCCGTCGATCGCCGCGGCCAGGGTAAAACCCCGCGTCCCGGGGAACCGGGTCACGGTTACCCGCCCAGGCCCGGGGCGTGGAATGTTCACCGTGGGCCGCACGGTCGCCAACCAGCCCGGCACAGCTTGCTCGGCCGGGTTGGTCCAGTCCCAATAGGGGACGGTGAGGTCGGGGTGGACGGACTGCAGCAGCAACTCGAACTGGTGCAGATACACCCGGTGCCAGGGCAGGAACCGCTGCTGGCCCGGGTCGGTGGCCGGGTCGCCACCCATTGAGTGCATCCGGTGCGCGATCATGTCGGCGTGGATGGCGACAAGCCGCCCGTACGCGCTGATCCCGGTCTGATCACGCAGGTTCAGCGCGTCGAGAGCGTTGACAAAACGCTGCCTGTCCGCGGCGCCCAGCGCCGCCTGGTCGACCCGCTGCGGGGTAGCCGCCGGGGCGGGTATGGCCGGCAGGGGGACACCGGTGCGGGCAGCTAGCAGCCCCTCGAAGGTGGTCGGCATCGGCAGCGGGCTGGACGTGCGTGCTGGGCCGTCCATGTTCATCGGCGGGGCGGTGGTCGAGGACATCGTTGTTTCCCTCGCAGGTTGAGTCACGGACGTTGTTCCGAACACAAATCGGTGAGCGGTGTCACGAGACGGGCAAGCATAGGAGGCAGATCGGTGCCGTCCTGATACACCCGACCGCAGTATCGGGGACATTCCTCCCGTGATGAGGACATAAACCGATAGTCCGTGATCATATGTGGAGCCTGGGGCGTGGCTGTGGCAGAACGGCAGCGCCGCCTGCGGCCACAGGTCACAATGCTCGATCCGGACCCCGGTCTCGCCGGGGGTGACGGCTTGATCGTCGGCGGGTCAGCTAGCCAGCGTCGAGGTCGGATCGCCTGGTCCGTTCCCACGCTGGTAGCGCAGCTGACGCAATTCCTGTGATTCGATCCCGCCGTTTGTGTCCAACCGCAGGGCCGCGACGACTTCCGTGACCTGCGTGTCGAGGTCGGCCGGGGGGCTGGTGACGGGCGTTGGTGACGGGCGCCGGTGGCGTGGCGCTGCTCAGCGGACCGCGCCGGCGTCGACACCGGCCGTCCGCAACCCGGCCTCGACCGCGTCAGCATCGCGGTGTGGTTCGTGGAGGGTCCGCACCCGGGTGTGGTCTGGGCAGCGGCGGCGATCCCGGTTTTAGATGGTCGTCCGGTGCCCGTACGCCGGTGGGACGTCCCGCCCCGGCAGCCGGCACCGGGTCCACCGGAACACCCCATTGATCACCGTGCGGTGATCGGTGCGCCGGCGACCCCCGGCGGGGGGTCTGATCCGGGGGGCAACGGGTCCGGTCGAGGCCATTGCCCCCCGGTCAGATCGTGACGATCGAGCACCTGCACGGTCGATCGCATCCGCCCAGCAAAATCCACGGGACCCGCTCTAGTGGCCGTTGCCGCTGACCCTGGAGGTGGTGTCGGAGGGGAACGGGCCGCTACCGGTGTTGTCGTAGGCCACCGCTTGCTCGTCTCCACCGATGAACGGGCTGGATTCGCGGAGTTGCCCGAGGTGCAGGTCCGGATCCTGGGTCGCTGACGCCTCGAACACGGCGACCACGCCAACACCGCTGGCTGACGGACAGCAAGTCCGCCAACTCTGCGGACATCAGATCCGCCAGCCGCGGCCAGTATGGACCGTTCCCGATCTTGTAGACACCCGGTCGTAGACTGCCACTGATCGCAGCGGAGGCAATCGCGTGGCGACACGCCGCAACTTCACCCAGGAGTACAAGGACCAGGCCGTCAGC
>JBKJPD010000145.1:0-6803 GCA_046595345.1 Pseudonocardia sp. | reverse complement strand
TCCACTTCTACGCCGATCCCGACCGGGGCTGGGCCTGGCAGGTGCCGCTGATCGAACTGCCGCAGGCGCAGTTCCTGTTGATGAGCGCCACGCTGGGCGACGTCGCCTTCTTCAAGGAGGATCTGGCCCGCCGGACAGGCCGCGAGACCGCGGTGATCACCTCGGTGGAACGGCCGGTCCCGCTGCTCTACCGCTACGTGCACTCGCCACTGCACGAGACGATCACCGAGCTGCTCGAGACCCACGAGGCGCCGGTCTATGTCGTGCACTTCACGCAGCAGTCGGCGGTGGACCGGGCGCAGTCGCTGATGAGCGTCAACATCACCTCCAAGGAGGACAAGGCGGCGATCGCGGCGGTGATCGGGAGGTTCCGGTTCACCTCCGGGTTCGGCAAGACGCTGTCGCGGCTGGTCCGCCACGGCATCGGCGTGCACCACGCCGGCATGCTGCCGCGCTACCGGCGGCTCGTGGAGACCCTCGCCCAGGCCGGGCTGCTGCGCGTCATCTGCGGCACCGACACCCTCGGCGTCGGCATCAACGTACCGATCCGCACGGTGCTGTTCACCGCGCTGGCCAAGTACGACGGCGTGCGCACCCGCCCGCTCAAGGCCCGCGAGTTCCACCAGATCGCCGGCCGGGCCGGCCGGGCCGGGTACGACACCATCGGTACCGTCGTCGCCGAGGCACCGGATCACGAGGTGGAGAACGCCCGGCTGGTCGCCCGGGCGGGCGATGACCTCAAGAAGCGCAAGCGGATCGTGCGCAAGCAGGCCCCCGAGGGCTTCGTCGGCTGGTCCGAGACCGGGTTCGAGAAGCTGCAGACAGCCCAGCCCGAGGCCCTGACAAGCCATTTCTCGGTCACCTTCGCGATGCTGCTCAACGTCATCTCCCGCCCGGGCGACGCGTTCGTCGCGATGCGGCATCTCCTGGAGGACAACCACGAGTCGCGGCCCCGGCAGCGCCGGCACATCCTTCGCGCGATCGCGATCTACCGGGCGTTGCGCACGTCGGGCGTCGTCGAGGAGCTCGCCGAACCCGACGCGGAAGGCCGCCGGGTCCGGGTCGTGGGCGACCTGCAGCTCGACTTCGCCCTCAACCAGCCGCTCTCCCCGTTCGCGCTGGCCGCGGTGGAACTGCTCGACCGCGAGTCTCCGGACTACGCGATGGACGTCCTCTCGGTGATCGAGTCGACCCTCGACGACCCGCGCCAGATCCTGTACGCCCAGCAGAACAAGGCGCGCGGTGAGGCCGTCGCCGCGATGAAGGCCGACGGCATCGAGTACGAGGAGCGCATGTCGCTGCTCGAAGACGTCACCTACCCCAAGCCGCTCGACGAGTTGCTGACCGGCGCGCTGGAGACCTACCGCCGCGGGGCGCCGTGGGTGCAGGACGCGCGCCTGTCGCCCAAGTCGGTGGCTCGCGACCTGTCCGAACGCGCGATGACCTTCGTCGAGTACGTCTCGCACTACCAACTCGCCCGCTCCGAGGGCCTGGTACTGCGCTATCTCGCCGACACCTACCGTGCCCTGCGCCAGACCGTGCCCGCCGAGGCGAAGACCGAGGAGCTCACCGACGTCCTGGAATGGCTCGGCGAGCTGGTGCGCCAGGTCGACTCGAGCCTCCTCGACGAGTGGGAGAAGCTCGCCTCGGGAGAGGACTCGGCGGCCGACGGCCCCCCTGCCCTCGATCGGGGTCCTACCGGCGTCACCCGCAACGCCCGTGCGTTCCGCGTCATGGTGCGCAATGCGATGTTCCGGCGCGTGGAGCTGGCGGCGCTGCGTCGCTGGGACCTGCTCGGGGAGCTCGACCGGGCTGCCGGCTTCGACGCCGACGGCTGGCGCGACGCGCTGGAGCCCTATTTCGCCGAGCACGCCGACATCGGCACCGGCCCCGACGCCCGCGGCCCGCAGCTCATCACGATCACCGAGGAGTCGGAGCGCTGGCTCGTCCGCCAGGTCCTCGACGACCCGGCGGGCGACCGCGACTGGGCGATCACCGCGGAGGTCGACCTGACCGCATCCGACGAGGACGGCACCGCGGCGGTCTGGCTGACGGGCGTGGAGGCCCTCGGCGGGCGGTAGGTGGCCGCCCATCACACGGGCGGTCGAGGGACCCGGATCCCGCGGGGGTCCCCGCGATAACCGCATCGGTACCCGGCGCCTCCCCGATCGATGTGGTCGTCTGCTGCGTGGTCGCCTGCTGCGGTAGTCAATGATCGATTGCCGATGTGAAGGTGTCATTGTATGATTGACAAATGAAGTACGAAGAGGCGCAGCGTTGGCTCGAACGGATCGACCCGGCCGTGGCCAGGCCGAAGCAGTCGATCACCGAGCAGCTCGACGAGCTCAAGGATCGGGCCCGGGCGGGCGCCATGACCCACGACGGCGCGGCCGCCTGGTACGCGCTGGTGCAGGAGATGCGCCGGCTGGCCGACTACTACGAGCGCGACCTGATCCGGAAACTGCGCTCCGACGGACTCACCTGGGCCCAGGTGGCCGACGCGGTGCAGGCCCAGCTCAACAGCCGCCAGGCGGCGCAGGGTAAGTGGAAGCGGCTCATCGACCCCGGCCGTCGCACCACCACCGGCGACATGCAGCGCGGCGGGCGCCGCAAACAGGAGCCGGGCGGGTGAGATGAACGTGGCGGGCCACCGACTCCGTGGATCACCCGACTGTGCATCCGCTTCGATCCCTAGCCGAGCGGGCTGCGGGGCAGCAACCGGTCTGCGACGATCTTGCGCTGGATCTCGCTGGTCCCCTCGAAGATCGTGGTGAGCCGGGCGTCGCGCCAATGCCGTTCCACCTGGTGCTCGGTGGTGTAGCCGTTGCCGCCGTGCAGCTGGATGCCGTCGGCGGTGACCTCGGCCGCCATCTCCGTCGCCATCAGCTTCACCATCGCCGCCTCCCGCTCGCACGGGTAGCCGAGGTCGATCAGATGCGCGACGTGCTGGTAGAACGCCCTGGCCTGCTCCACCCGAGCAGCCATGTCCGCGAGGGTGAACCGGACGGCCTGGAAATCGCCGATCGGGTGCTCGAACTGGCGACGGTGCTGCAGGTAGACGATGCAGTCCTCCACCGCGGCGCGGGCCAGCCCCACGGCGCGCGCCGCGGTGTGCACCCTGGCGACGTTGAGCCACTTCTTGGAATCCTCGAAACCCTGGTCCCCGATCCGGTTGGCGACCGGCACCCGCAGCCCGTCGAACTCCAGGTCCCATGTGACGAAACCGTGGTAACCGATCTTGTCGATGGGCCGCCCGGTCAGCCCCGGCGGGAAGCTGTCGCGCTCCTTCTCCACCAGCAGCGTCGCAAGCCCCGCGGAGCGCCGCTCGTCGGGGCCCGGATCAGCGGTGCGCACCAGCACCTGGATGAAATCCGCGGCCTTAGCGTTGCCGGTCCAGCGCTTCTGCCCGGTGACGACGAAGTGCTCCCCGTGGACGTCGTCGGTGACGAGCTCCGCCCGCGTCGAGACCCCCGCGAGGTCGGACCCCGCCTCGGGCTCGGACAGCGCGATAGCTCCGATCCAGTCCCCCGCGGCGCTGCGGCGCAGCAACTCGTTGCGGCGTGCCTCGTCCGCCACGTCGGTGCCGGCACCCTGGGCACGGGCGATGATGCTGGCCACGCTCATCCACGCCCTGGCCAGCTCCTCGGCGACCATGCAGTACTCGAACGCGCCCAGCCCCATCCCGCCGTACTCGCGCGAGACCATGATGCCGAACCAGCCGTGCGCCGCCATCTTCTCCAGCAGCGACCGCGGGATCTCACCCTTCACCGGGTCCAGCTCGTTCGCGAGGGGAAGCACCTCCTGTGCGGCGAACCGCCGAGCCGCCGCCTGAAGCTCCGCACGCTCTGCCGAGTGATAGGGCGGCGGGACGACCGGCACGGGCGGGTCGAGCAGCAGTGGCAGCAGGGTCATGAGTGTTGTTGTGCCACACGGCGACGCCGAGCGCACCCCGAGATGGCTGCCGGTTCGCCGGTACGGTGGCCCGGTGATCCGCACCGCGCGCGCATGGTTCGCACTGAACAGCCTGGTCGTGGTCGTCGCGCTGGCCATCCAGATCCCCATTACGGCCGCGAACACCACTGGTGCGTTCGACACCCCGGTGGCCCGGGTCGCCAACCTCTTCACGTACTTCACGATCCTGACGAACGTCCTCGTGGCAGCGACGAGCCTGCTGCTGGCCGTCGACCGGAACCGGCGATCGACGCTGTTCCGGACCCTGCGCCTCGACGCCCTGCTCGGCATCATCGTGACCGGGATCGTCTACCACGCGGTGCTCGCCGCCCTCTACGACCTGCACGGCGCGGAATGGTTCGCCGACCTGTTGTTCCACACCGTCTCCCCGGTGCTCGCCGTTCTCGGCTGGGTCCTGTTCGGACCGCGCGGGCTCATCGACCGGCGAGTGGTGGCGCTGTCGCTGCTCTACCCGGTGGTCTGGCTGGCGTTCACTCTCGTCCGCGGCGCACTCATCGACTGGTACCCGTACCCGTTCCTTGACGTCACCGTGTCGGGCTATGCCCAGGTCACCATCAACAGCCTGGTCATCACGGTGCTGTTCCTCACCCTCGCCGCCGCATTGCTGGGTGTCGACCGGCTCCTGACGCGACGGTCACGGGCGGATGAACCAGTCCGGTGAGAGGGTTCGGCCCATGCCCTACCCCATCCGGATCGGTGTCCAGCTCCAGCCTCAGCACGCCGACTACACGCAGATCCGCAATGCCGTCGCCGCCGCCGAGGACGCCGGTGTCGACGTCGTCTTCAACTGGGACCACTTCTTCCCGCTCTACGGTGAACCCGACGGCGAGCACTACGAATGCTGGACCATGCTCGGAGCCTGGGCCGAGGCCACCAGCCGCGTCGAGATCGGCGCGCTGGTCACCTGCAACAGCTACCGCAATCCCGAACTGCTCGCCGACATGGCCCGCACCGTCGACCACATCTCCGGTGGCCGGCTCATCCTCGGTATCGGTGCGGGCTGGTTCGAGCGCGACTACACCGAATACGGCTACGCCTTCGGCACCGCCGGGTCGCGGCTGGCCGACCTGGCGCAGGCACTGCCGCGGATCAGGCACCGCTGGTCCGTGCTCAACCCGGCCCCGACCCGGGAGATCCCGATCCTCATCGGCGGCGGTGGGGAGCGCAAGACGTTGCGCTACACCGCGGAGCACGCCCACATCTGGCACAGCTTCGGCGACGTCGACGTGCTCACCCGCAAGAGCGCCGTCCTCGATGCACACTGCGCCGACGTGGCGCGCGACCCGTCGGAGATCGAACGTTCCATCGGTGTGGACAAGGCCCCGGGTGAGGTCGCCGACGCGCTCGTCGCGGCAGGTGCCACCCTGTTCACCGTGGGCGTCGGCGGGCCCGACTACGACCTGGGCCTGGTCAAGGAGTGGGTGGCCTGGCGCGACGAGCAGTCCTGACCGGCCATGATCACGCTGTAAGTCGGACGGTCTGCGATGCTGGATCCGTGGCTGTACTGAGCGCGGGGTTAATGCTGTACCGGGACGGTCCAGCCGGTGTCGAGGTGCTGCTCGGGCACATGGGCGGGCCGTACTGGGCCCGGAAGGACGACGGCGCCTGGTCGATCCCGAAGGGGGAACACGGCGCTGACGAGGGCCCACACACCGCCGCGGAGCGGGAGTTCACCGAGGAGCTGGGCCACCCCCCGCCGCCGGGCGAGTCGCGCGAACTGGGCACCGTCTCGCAGCGGGGCGGCCGCAAGCAGATCACGGTGTTCGCCCGCGAAGGCCAGTTCGAGCCCGGCCACATCCACCCGGGTACGTTCGACCTGGAGTGGCCCCCGCGCTCGGGCACGATGCAGAAGTTCCCCGAGATCGACCGGGTCGCCTGGTTCGACCTCGATACCGCGCGCCGCAAGCTGGTGGCTGCCCAGGTGGAGTTCATCGGCCGGGTGCAGGACAGCCTGTCGGCGTCCGGTTCCCCGGCGCCGGGTACCGAGTCCGGATGACCCGATCCGACTCCGGACGCGGAAGACCGGACCGTCCCACCCGGACCGTTAGGATCAGCCGATGCCCGAGGTACGGCTCTCGACCACCTCCTACGTCGTACTAGGAATGATCGCGCTGCGTGGGGCGTCCACGCCGTACGACCTCAAGCGTGCGGTCGGCCACTCGGTCGGCTACTTCTGGCACTTCCCGCACGCGCAGCTCTACGCTGAGCCCGACCGCCTCACCGAGCTCGGGCTGCTCGACCTCTCCACCGAGGACACCGGCCGAAGGCGCAAAACCTACTCACTGACCACGACCGGGCGCGACACGCTGCGCGGCTGGCTCGCCGCACCCACCGACGAGCACTTCCAGATACGCGACATCGCGGGGCTCAAGCTGTTCTTCCACGAGGTCGGCGAGCCCGCCGACGTGCCCGCCCTCGCCGCGGAACAGATCGCGCAGCACCGGCACCGGATCGACGTGTACGAGGACATGGTGGCGCGGTTCGGGGACGATCCCGGCGCCGAACCGCGGATGATCACCCTGGAGCTGGGGCTGGAGATGGAGTACACCGCCCTGCGGTTCTGGACGGCACTGGCCACCGGCGATCTGGACCGGCTTCGCCGCGAGCGTTCAGCGGGGTCCGCTCAGGCCGGCAGGTCGTAGGCGACCCGATGGCGCGGCTCGCAGGGCCGCAGAGGATCGCGCGGGCCCACTGCGCATCCTCGGCGTCGACGATGGCATATGTGCGGGTGACCATCTCCCGGTGCGAGATGTGCGCCGCATGAAATGAACGGGGGCGCTCAAGCGTCTGGAATGGTGGCACCGACGTGGAGAGGACCCGACATGGCCGGT
>JBKJPD010000462.1:0-11255 GCA_046595345.1 Pseudonocardia sp. | reverse complement strand
CCTCGGCGGCGAGCCGGTCCCGTTCGTGCAGCCGTGCGTTGGACAGAGCGACGCCGACCTGCTGGGCGAGCACCTGGAGCAGAAACTCCCCGTCGGTCGACGGCGCCCGATCCGCGGAGATCACCAGGTGCCCGAGCGTCCGGCCGGAACCGCTCGGCAGGGGCAGCGCCCACGCCCAGTCACGCTGCGCCACATTCAGCCGACCACCCGGGGTACCGAGCTCCGCGACCTGGGCGCTCAGTCCCGGCGCCCGCATCCCGTGCCCGTTCGACCCGATCCCGTTCGACCCGATCCCGTTCGATTCGGACCCGTTCGATTCGGACCCGTTCGATTCGGGCCGGGCGGATTCGCCCGGCCGGAAAACCCCGTCGAGAACGAAACCCTCGATCCGCCAGTCCCCCAGCGACGGCGCCGATGCCGCTGCCAGGCGCAGGATCTGGGCCTCGTCCCCGTCGGTCATCATGATCGAGAGCATCAGCAGCGCGCGCAGATCAGAGAGCCGCTCGCGTAGCCGCACCGACTCGTCGTCACAGCGGCTGCTGATGGCGCTTCCTTCTCCGGGCGGCGAGGAACTCGTCCGGATCCAGATAATACGGGTTCTCGAGCACCATCCCGCCCATCAGCACCTTGGGATGGGTCTTGAGCACGTCGAGTGCGAGCTCGCCGCTACACCGTCCCAGGTCGTAGAGACAGAGGTTGGCCTGCGGATAGGCACTCATCAGCCGGTTCAGCTCGGACTCGTACGCGATGAGCTCGTCCACGCCCGGCTTCTCCTGGTGCGCCCAGGTCATGTCCCCGATGTTGCGCACGAAGGCGAACCCGCCATCGCGCAGGCATGCCGCCGTCTTCGTGTTCCAGAAGGTGAGCATCTCCTCCGGGAGGAAACCGCCGCTGGCCAGGTAGGTACCGGCCGAGTGGAGCACCTCGAGGTTGTCGTCCACCCCCGGCTCGGTGTCGAGCAGTTCCCGGACGTGCCCGGGTTCGCAGCTGTCGACCACGCATACGCACTTGTGCCCGGCCCGTAGGCCGTCACGCAGGAACGGGAGCATGATGTCGTCGCGCTCGGCCGGGCGGCGGTAGAACGCGCACACGTGGTCGCCGGGTTCCCACCGCTGGGCTACCCAGCTGACCGCGGTGTCGAACATGGCCAACACTCCTGCCCACCTCGTTGTGAACTCTCCGCAACGCCGCCCGACGCGACGCCGCCCACCAGATGGCACCACGCGGATGTGACACAGCAGCATGGCACCCGGGCGGAGCGATCGGCAATGATCGGCCCGCCCGGATACACCTGCCTACAGGCTCGCGCGGACCTGCTCGACGGCCTCGCCCATGTTGCGCAGCTTCGCGTACGCCACCGTGCGGCTGAAGTAGCCCAGGCCGCAGTCCGGCGCGATCAGCAGGCGGTCGGCCGGGACGAACTCCAGGCCCCTGCGGATGCGGGCGGCGATGTCGTCGACCGAGTCCACCATGACGTTCTTGGCGTCCACCACACCCATGCCCAACACCTTGTTGGTCGGGAACTTGGCGAACGCACTGAGCTCACCGAGCCCCTTGCTGGTGAACTCCATGTGGATGACGTCGACGGGGCTCTGCCCGAACAAGGGCATCATCTCCGCCGCCTTGTCCTCGAAGACGTCGCGCTGCCCGTCCACGCTGCCGTAGCAGATGTGCCAGAACTTCATCGCGTCAACACCGTCGAACATGATGTTCTGCGCCTCGATCTGCCAGCCGTCCTGGAAGTACGGAGGCAGCACGTCGATCAGCTGGACGGCCTCGAGGCCCTGGCTGACCAGGAACTTCAGTTCCTTGTTGAGGGCACGGGCGATGTCGAAGGCCAGTTCCACGCCGTCGCCGTAGTGCTGGTCGTCGAGGATGACGCTCTGCTGCGCCGGGCCGAGCATCGACACCTTGAACGGCTTGTCGGTGGCGGCCTTCATCGCGTAGACCACGCCCTCGAAGATCGAGCGCTTCCAGGTCACCTTGTCGTGGACCACACCCTTGTAGAACGGCGCGTACTTGACGCCGTCACCGGGCGGGCCGTACGGGCTGATGCCGCCGAGCATCTCCGGGATGAAGTGGAAGATCGGCTCGAGCTGGAAGCCGGGGGCCTCCCACTCGTAGTACTGGGCACCGTCGGTGAGGACGTCGAGCCCGGCCCGCTCCTGCTCCATCGCGCAGATCTTGACCGCGTCCTCGTAGGTGACGCGCAGGTTGTGGCTGCGGTAGTAAGGCTCCTCCCGGCTGCCGAACACCCGGCCCTGCAGCCAATGCGGCCTCGGGAACGCCGATACCGCACTCGTCGGAAGCAGTACTTCCTCGCCGCGGATCTCCATTTTGCCACCTTTCACACGGGGATTGAGAAGGTCAGACGGCCCGTCGGGCGGGCCGGTCGAGCAGCTTCGTCACCGCAGTGACGATCTTGTCCGCCGAGACGCTGACCTCGGCCTCCAGCGGGGCGGCGACCGGCAGCGGCACATTTCCGCCGGTGACCCGGATGACGGGCGCGACCAGGTCGTCGAACGCCTCGTCGGCGAGGATGGCCGCGATGGCCGCGCCCCAGCCGAGCTGCCCGGGGTTCTCCTCGACGATCACCGCACGCCCGGTGCGGCGAACCGAGGCGAGCACCGTTGCGGCGTCCAGCGGCACCAGGGTGCGGAGGTCGATCACCTCGGCCGACACGCCGTCGGCCGCCAGCTCCTCAGCGGCGCGGCAGCACATCCCGACCGTCAGCGAGAGAGCGATCAGCGTGACGTCGGAGCCTTCGCGGAGCACGGCCGCCCGACCGAGCGGCACGACGTGCTCACCGTCGGGGCACTCACCCTTGCTGCCGAGCAGTGCCTTGTGCTCGAAGACCAGCACCGGGTCGTCGTCGCGGATCGCAGCCGCCAGCAGCCCGACCATGTCCGCCGGGCTCGACGGGGAGACGATCTTCAGGCCGGGCACACAGAGCGCCCAGTTCTCCACGGCCTGGCTGTGCTGGGCGCCGAAGCCCAGCCCGCCACCGTTCACGCCGCGGATCACCAGCGGAAGGCTCACCTGCCCGCCGGTCATGTACCTGGCCTTGGCGATCTCGACGGCCACCTGGTCCCAGCAGACGGCGTAGAAGTCCGAGAACATGATCTCCGCGACCGGCCGCAGCCCGGCCATGGCCGCGCCCATGGCCGCGCCGACGATCGCCGTCTCGGAGATCGGGGTGTCCCACACACGTTCGGGACCGAACTTCTCGACCAGCCCGGCGGTGGTCTTGAACACACCGCCGGGGCGGATGTCCTCACCGATCAATACGACCCGGTCGTCACGCTCCATCTCCTGGGCCAGCGCGACCGCCACAGCCTGCCGATAGGTCAGTTCCGCCATGTCGAAGTCCCGTCCGCCCACATGTCCGTCCACGCCGTGGCCGGTTCCGGGAGCGGCGCCGCGAGCGCGGCGACCGCCATCTCGTCGATCTCCGTGCGGATCGAGGCCGTCAGTGCCGCAAGCTCCTCGGCCGGTACCCCGGACGCCGTCAGTACGGCGGCCTGGCGTAGCAGCGGGTCCCGCTGCGCCCAGCCGGCGACCTCCTCCTTCGTCCGGTACGTCGCCGGGTCGGCAACCGAGTGCCCACACATCCGGTAGGTGTCGGCCTCGACGAGCGAGGGGCCCGCTCCGCTGCGCGCCCGCTGAACGGCCTCGCCGATCACGTCGGCCACCGCGTTCACATCGTTGCCGTCGACCACGATCGGGGCCAGGCCGTAGGAGGCCGCACGGTCGGCGGCGGGCCGGGCCACCGGGATGACGTCGGCGATCGCGGTGTACTCCATGTAGTGGTTGTTCTCGCATACGAAGACGATCGGCAGGCTCCAGACCGCGGCCAGGTTCAGTGCCTCGTGGAACGCTCCGATATTGGTGGTGCCGTCGCCGAAGAAGCACATGGCGACCCGGTCGTCATGTCGCACCCGACTGGCCCACGCCAGCCCGGTCGCGATCGGCAGGTGCGCGCCGATGATCGCGTAGGAGCCGTAGTAGCCGTGCTCGACGTCGGTGATGTGCATCGACCCGCCCTTGCCGTGGCAGATCCCGCCCGCCCGGCCCAGCATTTCGAGCATCAGGCCCTCAGCGGGCGCGCCGCGGGCCAGCGCATGCGCGTGGCCCCGATAGGTGCCGATCGAGTAGTCGCCCGCGCGCAGCGCCGAGGCCGCGCCGACGGCGACCGCCTCCTGGCCGATACCGAGGTGCGCAGGTCCGCGCACCCGACCCTGCCGGTACAGCACGTCGATCTTGGATTCGAATTGGCGGATGAAGACCATTTGTCTATAGCTGTGCAGCGCCGCGCTCGTACCGGCCGTCACCTGGGTCACGAGGGAAAGCTAACTGTGAGAGCCGTCATACTCTTCGGCCATCGGGGACAAGGATTGCGAAGCGGGTAGGCCACCTAGAACATGGCGAGGTGGGCGCGGCGCTTCGGGCCCGGACGCCGTCGACGATTTCTCGGCTGACCGATCATCAGTCGAGCGTCGAGATCGCGTCCCTCGTCGCGCGGAGCTGCGCGAGATCGGTGTGGCCGGCCAGCGCGAGGGTGATGTCCAGCTCGGCCAGCACGGTGCGCACGACGTGACGCACGCCGTCCTGGCCGCCGAGCGCGAGACCGTAGGCGTAGGGACGTCCGAGCAGCACGGCGTCGGCGCCCAGCGCAAGCGCGACAGCCGCGTCGGCGCCGGTCCGGATACCGGAGTCGAACAGCACCGCCGCCCGCCCACCGACGGCGCCGACGATCCCGGGCAACGTCCGGAGCGACCCGATCGCGCGGTCGATCTGCCGTCCGCCGTGGTTGGAGACGATCACCCCGTCCATCCCGGCATCGACGGCGCGCAGTGCGTCGTCGACGTGCTGGATTCCCTTGAGCACGACCGGGCCGTCCCAGTGCTCACGGATCAGGTCGAGCCGGTCCCAGTGCTTGGCGTTTCCCTGGAACATCAGCTGGCGATGCCGGACCGCTGCCATCAGGTCGTCCTCCGGCGACCGGGCGAGCCCGGCTCGGAACGCGGGATCGGAGAACGGGATCGCCGCGCCCACCCCGCGCAGGAAGGGCAGATAGGCATTGTCGAGGTCCCGTGGGCGCCAGCCGAGCAACCACGTGTCGAGGGTGACGACGAGGACCGTGAAGCCCGCCGCCGTGGCCCGGCGGAGCAGGCTGATCGTGACGCTGTCGTCGGTCGGCCAGTACAGCTGGAACCAGCGTGGGCCCTCCCCCGCCGCCGCCGCGACCTCCTCGATCGTGTGAGACGCGGCCGTGGAGAGCACGATCGGCACGCCCAACTCCGCGGCCGCGCGCGCCACCGCGAGCTCGCCGTCGGGATGCAGGATCGACTGCACGCCGATCGGGGCGAGCAGCACCGGTGCGGGCATGGCAGTGCCCAGCACGGTGGTCGACCAGTCGCGCACCGTGTTGTCGCGCAGCATCCGCGGCACCAACCCGTAGCGGTCGAATGCAGCCCGGTTGGCCCGCATGGTGGCTCCGGATCCGGCGCCACCCGCCACGTACCAGAACGGCTTGTCGGCCAGCACCCCACGTGCGGCCTCTTCCAACCGGTCCGGGTCGCTGGGGAGCGCTGGTCGTTCGCCGGCCAGCCCGCGCAGATAGACCTCGGAGCCGTAGGCGGCGAAGGGGACATTCATCGGGCCATCCTGGCGGCCTGACGCAGCGCACGGAAGGAGGCGCGGCCGTCCGTCGGCGCCCCGGCCCGTGCGGCACCAGGCGGTGCACACAGCTCGCACCGCGGATTCAGATTATCCTGATACGGCAGTGATCATACTATTTCTCATCCACAGGGATAATGCGACCGGTGCCAGTGCGCCCCTATCGTCGTCGCATCAGCCAGCGCGATCAGAACGGTGGAACACGTGGACATCCGGGACATGCATCTCAACCTCGGTGAGTGGAACGAGCTGATCGAGCGGTCCCTTCAGGATCCCGCCTCCGAGCCGATCATGAACCTCGACCCTGACCAGCTCGCCACCGAGTACGACGCCATCTTCATCGGCGGCGGGGCCGGCGGCCGGTTCGGTGCGGCCTACATGCGGGCCATGGGCGGCCGGCCGCTGATCATCGACGCGTGGCCGTTCCTCGGTGGGTCCTGCCCGCACCAGGCCTGCGTCCCGCACCACCTGTTCTCCGAGGCCGCGGAGGAGCTCGACCGGATGCGGTGGTTCTCCGACGAGCTGTTCTTCCCGAAGTTCGACCCCTCGCGAGCCAGCATCCTGGATATGATCAAGCTGTTCGTGGCGGGCCGGGGCAGCGCACACGCGTTCATGAACTGGCAGACCAAAGAACAGCTCGACGTCGAGTACATCCTCAACGCGCACGCGACGATCATCGACAAGTCCACGGTGCAGGCGGCGGGCCAGACGTTCAAGACCAAGAACCTGGTGCTCGGCATGGGCGCCCGCCCATTCGACATCGACCTCCCCGGTGTGGACAAGAAGGGGGTCTTCGACTTCGTCAGCCTCGTCGAGGAACTCGACTACGAACCCACCCGTTGCGTGATCATCGGCGGCAGCAAGGTCGCGATGGAGTACGGGTCGTTCTTCCATGCCACCGGCTGCGACACGACGATCGTCTCGCGCTCGCCGCTGATGCGTACCAAGTCGATGCACCATGTCGACGAGGGCCTGCGCCGGTACGTGGTGGGCGGCATGCGCCAGCGCGGCATGGAGATCCTCGAGGGCGCGCACCCGGTGTCGGTGAACGGCGGCGAGCGGGTGGAGAGCGTGACCGTCCGGCTGGCGTCGGGCGAGGAGATCGACATCGCAACCGACTTCGTGTTCATGGGCACCGGGGAACGCCCGAACACCGCGCACGCCCAGGAGGTGCTCGGCATCGAGGTCGGCGAGACCGGCCGGGTGATCGCCAACAAGCGTATGCAGACCAGCGTGCCCGGTGTCTACGCGATCGGCGACATGATCGACGGCCCGATGGAGATGTTCAAGGCCCGCAAGTCCGGGGTGACCGCCGCGCGCAACATCATGGGCGAGGACCTGGAGTTCGACTTCTCCGAGTACCCGGACTTCCTGCACACCACCTACGAGGTCACCTGGGTGGGTCTCACCGAGGAAGAGGCCAAGGTGGCCTGCGACGAGGTGATCATCATCCAGATGCCGCCGTACGTGGAGGGCCTGGACACCCCGAACCTGCCGCTGCCGTGCTCCGAGGGCACCATGCTCTACGCGTTCAGCAAGCCCGAGCTCAGCGGCTTCCAGAAGCTCGTCATCGACGGCGTGACCCGCAAGGTGGTCGGCGCCCACCACGTCGGCTACGGAGCCAAGGACGCCTTCCAGTATCTCGACTACCTCATCCACCGCCCCGAAGGCCTGACGATCGAGACGCTCGGCTGGATGAACGAGCTGTTCCTCAACTCCGAGCACTTCGTCCAGCTCTCGCGCCTGCGGGCCGGACAGTCGAAACTGACCCACCTCTGAGCCCTGGACACCATCGCGCACGCCGACGGGCCGCTGTGCACACGTCCTGACGTGTGCACAGCGGATTCGTCGTCCGCACCGCCCGGCGGCCAGGATGACCCGGTGACCGCTGACGAACCTTCCGATTGGGCGAGCACCTGCCTGCAGATCCTGGAGGCGGGCGCCGAGGGGGCCGACCGGGTGTTCGCGGTGCTCGTCGGTGCCGCCCGGCGGCTGACCGGCGCGGATGGCGCGAGCGTTGTCAGCTGGCGGGCGGCAGGTCCGGTGTCGCTGGCCGACAGCGGCACGCCGCTGCCCCTGTCGGTCCGCCGTATCACCGAGGGCGTCACGACGTCGGGCGGACGCTGCGTCGCCTCACTCGTGGTACGCGGGGAGATCGATCTCCTCGCGTACTGGTCGGAGCGGCCCCGCGCGGAACATCTCGAGGAGCTCCGGCTGCTCGCCGCGCTGGCTGCGGCGGCGTCCCGGCGGGCCGGGGTGGCGCTGTCGTCGCTCTACGCCGTCGCACGGCAGTTGCTCGCCTCCGTCGATCACGAGGACATGCTGCTCGGCCTCGCGACGGCGACCGCGGACGTACTGGGCGCCGAGATCGCCGGCGTCTTCCTCGCCACCCCCGACGGAACCGCGGTGGAGGCCAAGGCGGTGGTCGGGAACCGTTCGATCGGCACCGCGCGGCTGCGGCTGGCGACCGGCGAGAGCATGGTCGGGCACGTGTTCGCGACCGGCGAGATCTACCGTTCCGACGACTGGACGACCGATCCCGTCATCAACAAGGCACTCCTCCCGATCGCCACCGCCGAAGGGACCCAGGCCGCGATCGGGGCGCCGATGCGCGTCGACGGCACGACGTCGGGTGTGCTCGCCGCGTGGCGGCGCAGGCGGTCGCACTTCACCGACTCCGACGTCGAGCTGATCGGGACGCTGGCCGATCTCGCCGCCCTCGGCGTCCAGCGGATGCTCGCCGAGGAACGTCTGCGCCGGCTCTCGGACCAGTTGATGACGGCCAACGACGAGTTGTCGCGGCGTTACTCCGACGCCAGCGAGGCCCTCGACATCCATCAGCGGCTCATCCGGCTGGTTGCCGACGGCGCCGACCTGGATTCCGTCGTGGACGCGCTACGCGACATCACCGACGAGGAGGTCCGCTTCGCAGGCGGTGAGGGCACCGCCAGCGGATCCGGCGGTTGGCTCGAAGCGCTGCTGGCGGCCCCCCGCCGCGGGGATCCCCGCAAGCTGGGCACCGAGGCGGTGCTACTCGGCCCGGACGCCGCGGGCAGGCACGCGATCTCGGTGACTGTGCGGTCCGCCGCACTGCGCTGGGGTGAGCTGGCCGTCGCCACGCGGTTGCCGGTCGCGACCCGGGACGTGGTCGCGACGGAGCAGGCCGCCGTCGCGTGCGCTCTGCTGCTGTCCCAGCGGGACGCCGTGGCCGGGGCCGGGCGGCGGCTGGAGTCGGAGTTCGTCTGGGACCTCGTCGACGGCCGCATCGTCGACGGGGCGGACGCGATCGTGCGATCCCGCCAACTGGCCCGCGAGCTGCCCGCCCCGGCCAGGGTGATCCTGATCTCGGCCACCGGTACCCGGGTCAGCTCGCCGGAGGCCGTCGAACGGCTGCGTACCGAGCTGAGCCGGCGCACGGCGCGTCTACTGGCCGGCCACGGGGTGCACGCCCCGATGGGCTGGCGCGGCGAGACACTGGCGGTGATCGTCCCGGACCGGGCGCCCGAGGTGGTGCGTCGGATGGGCTACGAACTCTGCGCGCTGGGCCCGGAGCTCGACCGGGAGCTCTCGCTGGGCGTCAGTGCGACGGTGGGTGCCATCTCGCAGTACCTGGTCGCCGGGCGCCAGGCCGCCTACGCGAAGGCGGCGACCCGACCGCCGGGCGCACCGGTGGCCGTGTTCGAGGATCTCGGCGCCGTCCAGTTCCTGCTGGAGCCCGCTCACGGCGAGGACCTGGATCGCTATGCCGAACAGCAGCTGGGGGTTCTGCTCGCCTATGACCGGGACCATGACGCCGACCTCGTCAACAGCCTGCGCGCCTACCTGCTGTGCGACGGGCACGTGCAGCGCGCAGCCGAGTCGCGCTCCATCCATCCGAAGACGATGAGCTACCGCCTCGGCCGCATCGAGACGCTGACCGGCATCGCGGTGGCAAGACAGGAGGACCGCTTCAACGTCCAACTGGCGCTGAAGATCCTGGACATGCGCGCCGGGGGGCCCGGCGGTGTTCCGCCGGTTCGCGCGTGACCACGGCCGTCAGCCGCAGCACCCGCAGGGCTGCCCGCCCGACCACGGGTGGCCGGTGATCTCGACGCGGCGCAGTGGATGTGCCCGGCGGCTTCCGCACGCCGAGCACACCCAGACCGCTGGGACCTTGGTCCCCTCCATCACCAGTGACCGGAACTCGTGCTCGCAATCCGGGCATCTCAGCTCCAGCACCGGCATGTCAATCAGACCCTTCCCTGGTGGACGGGCTCAGCCGCCCAGCTGCTTGCGGACCAGCTCGGCGCCTGCCGCAAGCGCGTGCAGCTTGTCGATGGCGATGTAGCGCTGGAGCAGGATCAGGCCGCAGTCGGTGGTCACACCCAGCTTCTCGGCCGGGATGTACTCCAGCAGCCGGTGGATCCGGTCGGCCACCTGCTCGGCGGTCTCGGTGATCGTCGACTTGACGTCGATCACACCGGCCCAGAACATCACGTTCTCCGGGAGCGGGTGGTTCTTGATCACGTCGAGCCCGGAAAGGTCGTCCGAGCGCCGGCCGCAGTTCTCCAGGTTCAGGACGTTGATGTTGGCCTCGTAGGCCTTCGGGATGATCGACGAGGTGGCCGAGGGCGCCTCACCGCGGCGCTGGGTGAGGTCGAAGATCTCACCGGCAGCGGCGGTCTCGTCGGGCAGGTAGGCGGGGGTGCCGCCCCAGTTGCCCCAGCAGACGTGCACGATGATCTGCGCGTTCTTGACACCCTGAACCGCGCGGTTGAAGGCCTCGATGGCCCAGTCCTCGTAGAAGTAGGGCCACGTGAATTCGTCGATCTGGATGAAGTCGATGCCCATGGCGTCGACCTCGAGAATGTCCTCGTTGATCGCGGCGGCGATGGCCATCGCGCGGTCTCGGCCGTTGTCGTAGTGCAGGTCGTTGGTGGCCTGGGCGAGTACCTGGATTCCGGTGTACTGGACCTTGGTGGCCTTCTTCGTGGCCCGCTTCAGCGCCCTGGCCTGCTCCACCATGATCGCGCCGTGGCGCTTGATCTCCTGGTTGGCGGTTGCGGCGTGCAGCCTGCTGTAGATCGGGAACCCGAGGAAGCCGCCCTTGAGGTCGTACCCGAGCCGCTTGTAGTAGTAGTAGAGGGCCTGTTCGGCGTAGTTGTCGCCATGCAGGCGGCCGTCGGTGATGATGTCCAGCCCGGCCGACTCCTGGTCGGCGACCATCGCGGACATGGCGTCCTGGAACGCCTCCTGGTTGAACGAGTCGGGCGGCTCCTGGTCACCGGTCCAGTTGCGGACGGGCCCGGCGTCCCACCATCGTGGGTTCGGATAGTTCCCGACCATCGACGTCGGAATGAGGATCTCCTGGTTTCCGACTCTCATGTGATGCCCTTCCTCGATCCTTGTGCGCGACTTTCCAGCCGGCGTAACGGTGTGGGGCAGGTCACAGCAGTGGCCCGGGAGGAAAGCTAGTCCCACGAGGTGCGGCTCAGCAGATTTATTGGCCGTGTAGGACAACCGCCTTGTCCTGTCCGGCCAAATGGCCGACCGCCGCGGTCACCTCGGGCGCGGATGCGCGACCATGGCGTCATGGC
>JBKJPD010000296.1:0-10486 GCA_046595345.1 Pseudonocardia sp. | reverse complement strand
GCTGCTCATGCGCATCGCCGATGCGGGGCTGACCAACGTGCGGCCCCTGCGTGGTGACGCCGCCACGCTGCTGCGCGAGCGGGTGGCACCCGGCACCCTGGCCGGCATCCGGATCTTCTTCCCGGACCCGTGGCCCAAGCGCAAACACCACAAGCGGCGCCTCGTCCAGCCCGGGTTCGTGGCGACCGCCGCGTCCCGGCTGCGACCCGGCGGCACCCTGCACCTGGCCACCGACTGGGACGACTACGCCACCCAGATGAAAGCGGTGTGCGATGGGGAACCGGCGCTGGAGAACCCCTCGGCGCACGAACCGGGCGGCTGGACACCCCGGCCGGAGTGGCGCCCCGTGACCAAGTTCGAGCAGCGTGCCCTCGTCGAGGGCCGTGACGTGCACGATCTCGTCTACCGGCGCTGCTCCGGAGGGCCATGATTCGATCACAGTAAGTGACAGTGTACGAATGGGTACCCTGATTCAGCGTCCCCCAAAGGAGGAGCGCGTGACGTCGCTCGTCGACCGTCCGACAGCGTTGCCCGTCCCCCGGAGCTCCGGAGCGGGCCCGCGCGCCGACCCCGGATCGGACGGCTGTCCAGTATCGGGAACCGGGGTCGGGGTCCCTGCGGCCGTGGATCCGTACGCCGCCCGTGAGTTCGTCGAGCAGTTCCACGCCGAGACGTCCCCGGCGACGCCGGTCACCCAGCGGATCCGCCAGGTGCTCGACGAGATCGACCTCACCGGCAGCTACAGCCACACTCGTACCGAGCTCACGTTCGGCGCCCGGGTGGCATGGCGCAACTCGGCCCGGTGCATCGGCCGGCTCTACTGGAACAGCCTGCGGGTCCGCGACCTGCGCCACGTCCACGCCCCGGCCGACGTCGCCGCCGAGTGCGTCGAGCATCTGCGCGAGGCCACCCGGGACGGCCGGATCCGTTCCACGATCACCGTCTTCGCGCCCGACCGGCCGGGCCGACCCGGCCCGCGGATCCACAACGAGCAGCTCATCCGCTACGCCGGGCACCGTACGGCGAGCGGGAGGGTGCGCGGCGACGGTCGCAACACCGCACTCACCGACCGGGCCGTGGCGCTGGGTTGGGCACGCCCCGAGCCCTGCGGCCGCTTCGACGTGCTCCCGCTGCTGATCTCCGACGGCAGAGGTGGGCCGGAACTGTTCGACCTTCCCCCCGACGCGGTACTCGAGGTGCCGCTGGTCCATCCCGACCACGACTGGCTGGCCGACCTGCGGCTGCGTTGGCACGCGGTGCCCGCCATCAGCAGCATGCCGCTCGAGATCGGCGGCATCACCTACCCGGCCGCCCCGTTCAACGGCTGGTACCTGGGCACCGAGATCGGCGCGCGCAACCTCGCCGACGTCGACCGCTACGACCTGCTGCCGACGATCGCCGCGCGGCTCGGGCTCGACACGACCTCGGAGCGCACACTGTGGCGCGACCGGGCGCTGGTGGAGATGGTGCGGGCCGTGCAGTACTCGTTCGACGTCGCCGGCGTGACGATGGCCGACCACCACAGCGAGTCCGAGCGGTTCCTCACCCACGTAGCCCGGGAGCAGGACGCGGGCAGGCGCTGCCCCGCGGACTGGAGCTGGATCGTCCCTCCCGTCTCCGGCGGTCTGACCGGGGTCTACCACCGGTACTACGACGAACCCGACCCCACTGTCCGCCCCGCCTTCGTGGACGCCCCCACCCCTTGACACCCCGCCAGCCGGTACCCGGTGGCGCACGAGTCGGCACTCGTCCACCCGCACCGTGACGTCGTAGAGCCCGGAACGCCCGATCCGCGCACGCTCCACCGCCTCCGCGACGGCCTCGGCGCCAAGCGCCACCGGCCGCAGGAACGCGATATCCGCCCCCGCCGCGACTGCCGATGCACCGTGGCTGTTCGACGCGTACGCGGGTGCGGCGTCGGCGAGCGGGAACAGGTACCCACCGTGGCAGATGCCGTGCCCGTTGATGTGCCGCCGCATCGCGGCAGCCGTGCAGGCGGCGATCTCGGCTGCCGGCTCGGCCTCGTCGGCGCTGCTCATGGCGACGTCCGTGGTAGATCTGAATCTGATGCTCCGCCCGATCCCCGCTGGTCCACCGGGCATGCGGCGCATGGGTCAGGGATAAGGTCGGGCCATGCTCCTGACCTGCCTGCCGGTTCGGCCGTCGTGACCGCCCCGATCGCCCCAACCGGGCCGGCCCCGCGCGTCCTGCTGGTTTGGGACGCGCCCAACATGGACATGAGTCTCGGCTCGCTGCTCGGGACCCGGCCGACCTCAGCGTACCGGCCCCGGTTCGACGCCGTCGGGCGCTGGCTGCTGGAGCTCGCGGGCCCCGACGCGGTGGCCGAGGCCACGGTGTTCACGAACGTGGTGCCTGGCAGCACCGAGGTCGTCCGGCCGTGGGTCGAGGCGCTGCGCAACGTCGGCTTCGCGGTGTTCGCCAAGCCGAAGATCAGCGAAGACTCCGACGTCGACGACGACATGCTCGCCCACATCCGCCTGCGGGCCGACGAGGGCGTGCTCGAGCACGTCGTCGTGGCGTCCGGGGACGGGCGGGCGTTCCGGGAGCCGCTCGAGGAGCTCCAGAAGCGGGGCACCTACGTCACCATCATCGGTTTCCGGGAGCACGCCACCTTCGCGGTGGCCTCGGACGTGATGGAGTTCGTCGACCTCGAGGACATCGAGGGTGTGTTCCGGGAGCCGTTGCCGCGGATCACGCTCGACGCGCTGCCCGACACCGGCGCCTGGCTGCCCCCGTTCCGCTCGCTGCGATCCCTGCTGGAACCCCGTCGGTGAGCAGCACGGATGCGCGCTCCGCCGGCGCCCCGCGGGTGCGCTTCACCGCACCGGTCGTGCTGCCCTGCGACGCGGCCTGCTCGGTGCTGCGTGACGGCGTCGTCGACGTCGACGCCGACGGCCGGATCAGTTGGGTAGGCGCCCGCCGCGACGCGCCGCCCGGCGACGCGCCGGTTCACGCGCTCACCGGCGCCCTGCTGCCGGGGCTGGTGAACACCCACGCCCACACCCCGATGGCGGTGCTGCGGGGGATGGGCGGGGACCTGCCGCTGATGCGCTGGCTGCACGAGGTGGTGTGGCCGGCCGAGGGCCGGCTCACCGCGCACGACGTGTCCGCCGGCATGACGTCGGGATGCGTCGAACTGCTGCGCACCGGCTGCACCACCAGCGTCGAGATGTACTTCTTCAACGATGCCGTGATCGATGCCGTGACCACCGTCGGATCCCGGGTCGTGTTCACCCCCGGCATCATCGGCGCGCCCGGCTGGGATCGGCTCGGGACGTGGGAGCAGATGCGCGACGACGTGTCCGCCCGCATCGACGACGTGGGCCTCCGGTCGGGCCCCGGCGGGCGCATCGAGCTCGGGTACGGTCCCCACGCGGCCTACACGTTGCCACCCGAGGCGCTCACCTCCGTTGCCGAGCACGCCCGTGCACGCGGGGCCCTGGTACACATCCACGTCGCGGAGGCGGTCGGTGAGGACGTCGCGCAGCGCGCCGAGCACGGGTCGGTGCCGGCACTGCTGGACAAACTCGGCGTCCTCGACAACCGGGTCCTCGCGGCACACGCGATCCAGCTCTCCGACACCGATATCGCGCTGTTCGCGGCGCGCGGCACTGCAGTGGCGCACTGCCCGGGCTCCAACGCCAAGCTGGCCGCGGGCATCGCGCGGGTGACGGCTCTGCGCCGCGCCGGCGTGCGCGTGGGCCTCGGGACCGACGGACCCGCGTCCGGTGACGATCTGGACATCTGGGCCGAGGCTCGGCTGGCCGGCCTGCTCGCCCGCGTGACCAGCGGTGACGCCGCCGCGCTCACGGCCTCGGAGCTGCTGCTGATGGCCACGCGCGAGGGTGCCGCGGCGATCGGACGCGACGATCTCGGTGTGGTGGAACCGGGCCGCTGGGCCGACCTCGTGCACGTCGACCTCGACGCCGCCACGTTCGTCGATCCCGCTGACGACGCCCAACTTGTATCCAACCTCGTCTGGGCGGGCGGCTCACGTCTGGTCCGCGACGTGTGGGTGGCCGGTGAACAGGTCCTCGCCGATGGCGAACCGACGCGCGTGGACCGCGCCGCCGCCACGGCCGGCGTCCGTGCGGTGGCGGCGCGCCTGCGCACCTGAGAGCGAGGATGAAGGTGGGAGCGCCACCGCGGCCCGCTCGCAGTCGGCCGTCCCGGGCCACCTCGCGGCGACCACGGGTGAACAACTATCCGCCGATCCCGATCGGCTCGCGCCGCCGGTGGTGCCGACCAGGCTCGTGCCGCTCCGAGTCCGACATCGCGTGCGCGCCGACGACCGGCGACGAGCGCGTGGGCACGACTGCCCGAACCGGGATGGGCGCGGTCAGCGGGTCGCGCCGGAACTCCTCGTCCGCGTCCCGGCCGAAGGCCGCCGCCCGGGTGGCGGGCACGGTGGCGGAATCGTGCTGACGGCTGCGCCAGCCCCCCCGGGTCAGTGCGTGAAAGATCGGGGTCAGCGCCGCGTCCTCGTCGAACGCGTGCCGTCCGGTGGCGGGGCTGCCCCATCGGTTGTCGGTCGCAGCGTCGTGGGCAGCGGGGAAGCGGGCCGTAGCCCGCCCACCCTGACCCCTCGCCAGGTCGGACAAGCATCACCTCCGTGGTCGTCGGTGCGCCGCATGCGTTGGTGCATGTCGCCCTGCGATGGCTCGGCCGTCTCCGCACTCTTACACCCACAACGGGGACACCCGTGCGGGGGAACGGGTGTCCGTCAACCAGCACTCACTTCCAGGCCGATTCCGCTCGTTCGGGTGGTCTTCTGATCGAATCGCGCTCACCCTCGAGCACACATGCGGCGACCGCTGGAGCTGTCGGCCACAATCCGGTATCGACCACGAACAGCCAGCCGTGAAGGTGCGGTTCCAGCTGTCGTCGACAGGTGACGGTTCAAAGATGGCCAACCAGAATCCGCGCGAGTACCCGGCACGGCATCAGCCGGCGGACCGTCGACCAGGGATGATGGACCATATCCGGCCGCCCTGCCCTGCAGCGGCGCCCGGACGCGGCTCACGGTGTCGGCTCGGCGTAGCGTCGCGGCCGGCACGCCATCCGCACCCGCGCGGCCGGTTCCTCGTCGCCGGCACGGCCGCACGTCCTCCCATGGTTTCCGTACGTGGTCGGTTGATTCCTGCTCAATTCAGTCCGGCGTCGTTGGGATGTCAATCACGGCACAACCCGACTCTGCGTGATCGGAGCCAGCGACGACAAGCCCGTCAGCGGCATATTCTCACCAGCGGAATCGGCCGCTGTCCGCACCCGCGGCTGCGCCCGCCGGACCGGGTGGTCCGGACATCCGCCGGCGGAACTCGGCGCAGGCGCCCGGGAGCCAATAGCCTGCGGCCGTGACCGATCAGCGACTCGACACCGAGCCCGTTCCGCCGCCCGGTACTTCCACTGGCCGGTCATCGCGATCTCCGGTCCCGACACCGCTGCGCGTGACGTCGGAGGTGTGTGCCCGGCTGCTGGTGATCGCCGCCGCGGTGGCGCTGCTGATCTACCTCATCACCCTGCTGCGGGTGGTGGTCATCCCGGTCGCGATCGCGTTGC
Organism: Pseudonocardia sp.; assembly: GCA_046595345.1. Classification (GTDB taxonomy): domain Bacteria; phylum Actinomycetota; class Actinomycetes; order Mycobacteriales; family Pseudonocardiaceae; genus Pseudonocardia. The sequence continues at coordinate 4,906 of JBKJPD010000296.1, read as the reverse complement.
TGCTGTCGGCGCTGCTCGCCCCCGCGGTGCACTTCCTGCACACCCACCGGGTTCCCCGCGGGCCGGCCACCGCGCTGGTACTGGTGGGCGGGATCGCCGTCCTCGGTGGCCTGCTCTCGTTCGTCGTCACCACGTTCATCAACGGCTTCCCAGACCTGAAGACGCAGCTCACAGCCAGCTTGTCCTCGATCGAACCGCTCGTCACCGGGCCGCCGCTCAACCTCCCGAGCAGCTGGTTCCAGGACCTGCCCGGCCAGCTCGGCACGGCGATCAGCGACAACCGTGACGCCCTGACGTCAGGTGCGCTGAGCACCGCCGCCACCGTCGGCGAGGTGGCGGCCGGGGTGGCGCTCGCCCTGTTCTCCCTGATCTTCTTCCTCTACGACGGCCCGCGGATCTGGCAGTTCCTGATCCGGGCCGCGCCGCGCGTGCGCCGCGACCGGGTCGACGTCGCCGGGCGGCGGGCGTTCGCGTCGCTGGTGGGCTACGTCCGGGCCACCGTGCTCGTCGCCATCGTCGACGCAGCCGGCATAGGTCTCGGGTTGCTGATCGTCGGAGTCCCGCTGGTGGTGCCGCTGGCGGCGCTGGTATTCCTCGGGGCGTTCGTCCCGACGGTGGGCGCAGTACTCACCGGGATCGTCGCGGTGCTGATCGCCCTGGTGGCCAACGGACCGGTAGCGGCGCTGATCGTGTTCGGTGTGGTGATCGCCGTACAGCAGTTGGAGGGCCACGTGCTGCAGCCGCTGCTGCTCGGGCGGGCCGTTCGGCTGCACGGGCTCGCGGTGGTGCTCGCGGTGGCAGCGGGCCTCGTGATCGCTGGGATAGTCGGTGCGCTGCTGGCCGTGCCGCTCCTCGCGGTGCTCAACACGGCGGTGCGTTCGTTTACCGCACCGGCCGAGCAGAACCCCGACACCGTCAACGCCGTCGACACGCGGCAGGCCCACCCGACGATCGGGCCGGAGGTCCTCCGCGAGCCGGGACGGGTCAGGCAGCTCGTGCGACGGCTGTGGAGATGAACGGCTGACCGGTCCGAAACAGCCGCCGTTGTCATACCCACTCGCGCGACACGTCGTATCGGCTCAAGGGCCAAGCGGCTGCCTCAAAGGGTCAAGCGGCTGCTTCGAAGGGCCCAGCGGCTGCGTCGAGCTTCTCCACCGACTCCGGGTCCAGCACCAGCTCCGCGGCCCGGCAGTTCTCCTCGAGGTGCACGACGCTCGATGTGCCGGGAATCGGGAGCATCACCGAGGAGCGCCGAAGCAGCCAGGCCAGCGCGACCTGCGCGGCCGTGGCTCCCAGGTTCTGCGCGATCTCCGCGACCGGGCCGCCCGGCTCGGCCAACTCGCCGGATGCGATGGGGAACCACGGGAGGAATCCGATGCCGTGGCTGGTGCAGTGGCGCAGCACGTCGTCGCTGCCCCTGTCGACGAGGTTGTATCGGTTCTGGACCGTGGCGACGTCGACAACCATGCGGGCCCGCTCGATCTCCTCGACGCCGACCTCGGACAGCCCGACCGCGGCGATCTTGCCTTCCGCGTGCAGCGCCGCGAGGAGGCCGAACTGCTCGTCGGCCGGGACCGTCGGGTCGATGCGGTGCAACTGGAACAGCCCGATCCGCTCGACCCCGAGCCTGCGCAGTGACAGCTCGCACTGCTGGCGCAGGTACTCGGGACGCCCACAGGCGTGCCACTCGCCAGGACCGGTGCGCAGCAGCCCCGCCTTGGTGGCGACGGTGATGCCGTCGAAGGGGTGCAGAGCCTGGCGCAGGAGGTCCTCGGCGACCTCGGGGCCGTAGGAGTCGGCCGTGTCGAACAGGTCGACGCCGAGCTCGGCGGCCCGGCGCAGCACGGCGACGGCAGCATCCGGATCAGCGGGCGCCCCCCACACCCCAGGGCCGGTGAGCTGCATCGTGCCGAAGCCGAGCCTGCTCACAGCGCCATCGGCGAGCGCGAACCGACCTGAGGCGGAAGCGGGGCGGGGATCTGAGGTTTCCACGTCCCTCAGACTCGCACCGTCGCCGAGCCGGCGCCGCCGATCGTGACCGGCGCCTCCCACTCCGAGGTGTGACGTCAAGAGGGCGCGGTGGCGGGGGCGGGAGGTTCGGGACCACCGTGACATCGGGACCACCGTGACGGAATCTCGGCGGGCTCAGGCGACGTACCGGCCGTCCACCAGGCGTGGGCCCGGATCGAGCACGACCCGGCGTCCTCCGGCCGCCTCCCCGCAGGGAAGTGCGTCTCGCGCATACGGGCGATCGACCGTCGGTCTGGTCCACCATGGCCGGCGCCTCGATGCCCGGGACCTCCTCGGTCCCCCGGCGTCCTCCATGAGCTGGGCGAGCCGGCAGTCGCAGCACCACCCCATGCGCAGCCGATGACGAGGGTCGGGCCCTGATCCGCGGCAGGCGGCATGTGGTCCCACGAGGGCTGGTGCCCGAGATCCAGGACGACCTCGCCGTCGCTCGACCCGCAGGCCCTGCAGCGGAACGCCGTGTGCAGCGACACCTCCCTGATCAACGATCCAGCCACGGAGTACGCATCCCGGTGAAGCGGGTGATTGCCGGGCCCTTCCGCGCACACTAACTTGGGGGCGTGGCCACGATCCTGTCCTTGCCGCAGGCGGTGTCGGAGCTGGTTCGCGATGGCGACACCGTCGCGCTCGAGGGCTTCACACACCTCATCCCATTCGCTGCAGGCCACGAGATCATCAGGCAGGGTCGCCGCAACCTGACGCTCGTCCGGATGACCCCCGATCTCGTCTACGACCAGCTCATCGGTGCGGGATGCGCCGTGAAGCTGGTGTTCTCCTGGGGTGGCAACCCCGGTGTCGGATCTCTGCACCGCCTGCGCGACGCGCTGGCCACCGGCTGGCCCGAGCCGTTGGAGATCGAGGAGCACAGCCACGCCGGGATGGCCAACCGCTACGTCGCGGGCGCGTCCGGGCTGCCGTTCGCGGTGCTCCGCGGCTACGCAGGCACCGACCTGCCCCAGCACACGTCGAACATCTCCACAGTCACGTGCCCGTTCACCGGCGAGGAACTCGCGGCGGTCTCGGCGATCAACCCCGACGTGACGATCGTGCACGCCCAGCGCGCCGACCGGGCCGGCAACGTCCAGTTCTGGGGCATCACCGGTGTCCAGAAGGAGGCGGTGCTCGCGGCCCGGCGCGCGATCGTCACCGTCGAGGAGATCGTCGACGAGCTGACGCCCGTGCCGGGGGCGGTCATCCTGCCGGCGTGGGTGCTCGACGCCGTGGCGGTGGTCCCGGGTGGTGCGGCACCGTCCTACGCCCACGGCTACTACGGCCGCGACAACGCCGCCTACCGGGCGTGGGACGCGATCAGCCGCGACCGGGAGGCGTTCCTGCGCTGGCTCAAGACCCTGAAGGAGTCGGTATGACCTGGTCCGCCGACGAGATGATGAGCATCTCCGCCGCGCGCGCCCTGCGTGATGGGCAGGCCTGCTTCGTGGGTATCGGGCTGCCGTCCACCGCGGCCAATCTGGCCCGACGGTTGCACGCACCGAACCTGGTGCTGATCTACGAGTCGGGAACGATCGAGACCCGCCCCGCCGAGCTCCCGCTGTCCATCGGCGACGGCATCCTCGTCGACTCCGCCCTGACCGTCGTGAGCGTCCCAGAGATCTTCAACTATTGGCTGCAGCCCGGCCGCATCGACGTCGGGTTCCTCTCCGGGGCCCAGCTCGACCGTTTCGGCAACATCAACACCACAGTGATCGGCGATTACGACGAACCCGACGTGCGCCTGCCCGGCTCCGGGGGCGCACCCGAGATCGCCGCATCGTGCCGCGAAGTGATCATCGTGATGCGCCATAAGCTTCGTGCGTTCGTCGAGCGGGTCGACTTCGTCACCTCCATGGGCCACGGCACCGGGCCCCACGACCGCGAACTGCTCGGCCAGCACGGCGCAGGCCCGGTGCGCGTGATCACCGACCTCGGGGTGCTCGAACCGGATCCTGACACCGCCGAGCTGATGCTGACCGCACTGCACCACGGCGTCACCGTCGAGCAGGTGCGGGCCGAGACCGGATGGGGCCTCGAGGTCTCAGCCGACCTCATGATCACCGCACCGCCGAGCGATGTGGAACTGGAGACGCTGCGCGGGATGCGCAGCATCGGATCGGCGGGGATATGACCGACCTGCGCGGCCCGGTGACACTGCACTACGTCGACGAGGGGCCGCGCGAAGCGCCGGTGCTCGTCCTGTCCGGATCGCTCGGCTCCACGGTGGACATGTGGCGGCCCCAACTGGCGGCGTTGACGCAGGCGTTCCGGGTGATCCGCGTGGACCACCGGGGCCACGGCCGCTCCCCGGTCCCCCCGGGCCCGTATCGGATCGCCGACCTGGCGGGCGACGTCCTCGCCCTGCTCGACGACCTCGGCCTGGACCGGGTGGCGTGGTGCGGGCTGTCGATGGGCGGGATGGTCGGGATGTACCTGGGCTCGGAGGCGCCGGAGCGACTCACGAGCCTGACGCTGTGCTGCACTTCGGCGAACTTCCCGGACCCGACGCCGTGGCGCGACCGGATCGCGGCGGTCGCGGACGCCGGCACCGCGCCGATCGCGCAGGCGGTGGTCAGCAGATGGTTCACCCCGGACTGGGCCGCCGCCCATCCTGATGTGGTCGCCGAGGCCGCCGCGATGGTCGCCGGCTCGCCCGATCTCGGCTATCTCGCCTGCTGTCAAGCCATCCTGGCCTGGGATCACCGCGATCGGCTGCCCGCCGTCACCGCGCCGACACTGGTGATCGCCGGCTCGGCCGACCTGTCCACGCCCGTTGAGCCGCATGCCAGGACCCTCGCCGACACCATCCCCGGCGCGAAGCTCGCGGTGCTACCCGCCGCCCACCTGGCCACCATCGAGTGCGCCGACCAGGCGACTGCCCTGATCG
>JBKJPD010000011.1:0-2540 GCA_046595345.1 Pseudonocardia sp. | reverse complement strand
CTGGACCCGCCCGTGCTCGGCCCGGGCCGAAATTCATGTGGCGGGGTCAGCGTGATCGGTCGTAGGGTGGCGGTACACGTGAGAGGAGGTGGTCCAGCGTTGATTATCAACAGGACTCGTGAGGTGGCTGTCCGCTAGCACCACGGGACACGTTGTGGTGCCGGTGAATACCAGGCTGTCACCCGTGAACCCCCGGGTCCGAGCCCGTCCAGCTCGGCTAGCGCATCCGATGATGCGGCCCGGGGGTTCACGCATGTCGCGACCCCCCCCGCCGAGGTCACGTGAGCCGCGATCGCCGTTCCAGCCTGCCCACCGCCGCCTCGAGACGCTGGGCCACGGCCCCGAGGTCCCCGTACGGTTCGACGGGCAGCAGGTCGGCAACGCGCCGGAACCGATCGAGGTAGGCGTCCACGCCGTCGGCGGGCGCCCCGGCGGCCAGCCATGCTCGCAACGCCAGGTTGTGCGCCGCCACGACGGCCGCTCCGGTGACGGCGGCGCGCAGCTCGCCATCCGGCTCGTCGGCGAAGCGCTGCCGCAGATAGCGGGTGAACATCCGGCGGTAATGGTCGACGCTGGCCGACTCGCGGTCGCGCAGCACCGGGACATCGTGGGTGAGGCGGAAGCGCTCGACCGACAGCGCGGGATCATCGGTGTAGATGCCGAACACGGTCTCGCCCGCGCGGAGCACGAGGCCGGCGGAGGGCTCCGTCGGGTGCGCGGCCTCGAACACCCCGGCGATGCGGGCGAGCGCCGCCTCGTGATCGGGCGAGATCGCATCCTCCTTGCTCCGGAAGTACCGGAAGAAGGTGCGCCGCCCGACGCCCGCGGCGGCCGCGATGTCGTCGACGGTGGTGTCGTCGTAGCCCTGGTCCCGGAACAGGCGCACGGCCGCCGCCACCAGGTCGCGCCGCACTTCGGCGCGGCCCTCGACCGAGCGGCCGCGGCGGATCCGACCTGCCGCCTGTGCCATGGCACGCAGGGTAGCAGCGAGCTTGCCTGACGGCACGCAGTGCCGTTACAGTCATATCGACACTCGCACCACACGGGGACTGGGGCTATGAATTCCGACTTCGACACCTACCGGCTCAGCGACGAGCACGAGGCACTGCGTGAGGCCGTCCGCACGCTCGCGGAGAAGGAGATCGCCCCGCACGCCGCGGAGGTCGACGAGCAGGGCCGCTACCCGGTCGAGGCGCGCGACGCCCTCACCAAGGCCGGGTTCCATGCGATCACCATCCCCGAGGAGTTCGGTGGCGAGGGTGCCGACGAGCTCGCCGGCTGCATCGTGATCGAGGAGGTCGCGCGCGTCTGCGCGTCGTCGTCGCTCATCCCCGGCGTCAACGGCCTGGGTCTGACCCCGATCCTGCTGTCCGGGTCGCCCGAGCTCAAGAAGCAGGTGTTCCCGTCGATCGCGTCGGGGGAGGCGATGATCAGCTACGCGCTCTCGGAGCGTGAGGCCGGTTCCGACGCCGCCGCGATGAAGACCCGCGCTCGCCTCGACGGTGACAGTTGGGTGCTCAACGGGACCAAGTGCTGGATCACCAACGCCGGCGTCTCCACGTGGTACACGGTGATGGCCGTCACCGATCCGGAGAAGGATTCCCACGGCATATCGGCTTTCGTCGTCCACAAGGACGATCCGGGCTTCGAGGTCGGCCCCAAGGAGCGCAAGCTCGGGATCAACGGATCGCCCACCCGCGAGATCTACTTCCAGAACTGCACGATCCCGGCCGACCGCATCATCGGTGAGCCGGGTACGGGTTTCAAGACGGCGCTGAGGACCCTCGACCACACCCGCCCGACCATCGGCGCCCAGGCTGTGGGCATCGCCCAGGGCGCGCTCGACATCGCGATCTCCTATGTCAAGGAACGTAAGCAGTTCGGCAAGCACCTCGCCGAGTTCCAGGGGCTCCAGTTCATGATCGCCGACATGGCGATGAAGGTGGAGTCGGCACGCCATCTCGTCTACGTCGCCAGCAGCCGCGCCGAGCGCGGCGAGAAGAACCTCGGGTTCATCTCCAGCGCTGCCAAGTGCCTGGCGAGCGATGTCGCGATGTCGGTGACGACGGACGCCGTGCAGATTCTCGGCGGCGCCGGCTACACCAAGGACTTCCCGGTGGAGCGCATGATGCGCGACGCGAAGATCACCCAGATCTACGAGGGCACCAACCAGATCCAGCGGCTCGTGATGGCAAGGAGTCTCCTGAAGTAGTCGGAATGCCGGCGTCTTCGCAGGTCAGAGCAAGGGTACCGGTATGAGATGCTACCGACCGTGCCCTCTCTGGGATTGACCAGCCGAAGCTAACCCGGCACCCGGCGGTACTCCGTGACATGGCGTGTGTGACACGTGTGTGACGCTGACTAGCCAGGAGTGAACGACAGCACCTCGCCTGTGAGCGTCGTTGTGACGTCGAGGCCGCTCGCGAGGACGGCTGGGACGTCTGTGTGGTCCCGGGGTCCGATGGCCCGCAACCGGTGGTTGCCGTCCGTCACGGCAAGTTCCGCCGGTGAGAGGTCTGGGGTGTGCAGCGTTACGCGCG
>JBKJPD010000644.1:0-10478 GCA_046595345.1 Pseudonocardia sp. | reverse complement strand
ATTGGCGAAACGTCCATCGCCGCCGGCGCCGCTCCAGGTCGCCACCGCCGCGCCCAGCGGGGCGCTGGCGCACAGCACCACGAACAGCGCCACGAACAGCGCCACGAACGACACGGGGCCATGAACGACACTGGACCATGAACGACACTGGACCATGAACGACACTTGGGCCATGACCGATACCGGGCCATGACCGATACCTCCCGGTTTGCCGGCCTCACCACCCGCGGCCGGTGCCTGCTCGCCGGCGGGGGAGCTACCGCGGCCTGTGCCGTGGTGCTCGATGAACGCGACCTGCTTCGGATCGGAGTGTTCGGGGCGCTGCTGCCCCTGCTCGCTCTGCTGCTCGCCACCCTCACCCGGCGGACGGTGCGCGTCGATCGTGACCTGTCTCCCGCGCGGCTGGCTGTCGGCGGCGCCGTCGAGGTCAGCCTGCACCTGCACGGCGGCGCCCTGCTCGGAGCACTGCGGCTGGCGGACACCGTGCCCGACGGTGCGGGCCCGCAACCGTCCGCACCGCCGCGGTTCACCGTCCACCGGCTCGCCCGCCGGAGAAGCGCGGTGATGGGCTATCCGCTACGCCCGCTCCTGCGCGGTGTGCACCGCGTCGGGCCGCTGGTGGGCAGCGCAACCGACCCGCTCGGCCTCACCGAGTTCGAGCGCGAGCTGACAGGCGCCGCCACCCTGCTCGTCCTGCCGCGCGTCGTGGCCCTGTACGGGCTGCCCACCGCGCTCGGAGCGGGCGAGGGCGCCCCGGGCGCGGCGCCGACGCACCAGGGGCACGGCGCCTCCGACGTCCTGATCCGGCCCTATCGGTACGGCGATGAGCTCCGCCGCGTGCACTGGCGGAGCACGGCGCGACACGATGATCTGATGGTCCGGCAGGAGGAGCGGCCGTGGCGCGGGAGCACCACAGTCCTGCTGGACCGTCGCGACAGCGCCCACCGCGGCCGCGGACCGGACTCCAGCCTCGAGTTCGCGGTGAGTCTCACGGCCAGCATCTGTGCACACCTGATCGCGCGCGGTGAGCCCCTCACGCTCATCACCGAGGACGGAACCCTCCTCGCCGGTCCGGACACGAGGCCCCGGATCGACCCGCTGCTCGACGCGCTGGCCGCTCTGCACCCGTCGGCCCGCGTCGACCTCGCCGGGGCGGCACCGACCCGTGGCACCGCCGTGCTCGCCGTGCTCGGCACGATCGGCCCCGGCCAGGTCGAGAGTCTGCTCGCCCGACACCCGACCGGTGGACACGCGGTGCTGCTGGACACAGCCACCTGGGACACCAGGTCCGGGGACACCGCGGCCGGGCGCAGCACCACTGCAGGCACCGCCTCCGCCCTCCGCAACGCCGGCTGGCGCGTCACAGTGGCCACGGCAGGGTCGGCACCGGAACGCGTCTGGGACGACCTCATCTCGGGTTCGGCCCCCGACCCCGTCCGCGCCGAGGGAGTGCGATGAGCCCAGCGGCCCGCGCTGCGGCCCCACCCGTCCCGGCCCCGACAGCCGCGCGGGTCCCGTGGGTGAGCACCGTCGGCGCGGGCGTCGCGGTGCTGCTCGCGGGCGCCCCCATATCGGCAGTCGTCCAGGGCGGGAGCTGGCTGGGCCACGCCGCGGTCGTCGTCGCGGCCGTGGTCGCCGTCGGGTTGCTGCTGCACCGGGCCGGCGCGGCCGCGGTCGCAGCGGGCCAGTGCGCTTCGGTCCTCCTGGTGCTCACCGCGCTGTTCACGGAGAATGGAATCCTCGGGCTCGTTCCCGGGCCGGCCGCCATGCGGGAGTTCGGAGCGCTCATCGCCGCGGCAGCCGAGCAGGTCCACGACGGCGCCATACCCGTGCAGTCCACGCCGGAGATCCTGTTCCTCGTGACGGCCGCGTTCGGCCTGTTCGCCGTCACGGTCCATCTCGCCGCCGTCAGCGCCGGAGCGCCCGCTGCCGCCGGGGTTCCCCTACTCGCGATGTTCGCCGTGCCCGCCGCACTCGTGGACGACCTGCTGCCGTGGTCGGCGATGGCTGCCGCTGCGGCCGGTTTCGGGGTGCTTCTGGTTGCTCGCGACGGCGCCCGCAGGCACTTCCCCGGCGGCGCCGCCATCGTCGCGGGCGCGGTTGTGCTCGCGCTCGGTATCGGCGCCATGGCGGGCTTCGTCGGAACCGCCGGACGGTTCACCAGCGGGACCGGGGCGGGAGGTTCGGGCGGGTCGATCGGGCTGAGCCCGTTCACCGCGTTGCGCGGCCAGCTCGACCAGACGGTCCCGGTCGAGCTGTTCCGCGTCCGCGGCCTGCCACAGGCCACCTACCTGCGGGCGCTGACCCTGCGCGACTACGTCCCCAACTCCGGATGGCAGGCGACCGCACCGGATCCGGGTGTCCCGCTGCCTGGACCGATCACGGCCGGGTCCGGCGGCGCGGCCGGGTCCGCCGACGTCGAGATCGAGAACGTGTCGTTCCGCGACTACTGGCTCCCCCTCTTCGGGCGACCGTTGGGCGTGTCCGACCTGGCGGACGGGAGATGGGCTTACGACGCGCGCAGCGGCACGGCCTACACATCCCGTCCCCGGCAGGACAGCTGGCGGCAACAGGCTGAGCTCACCGTGCCGACCCTCGGGCAGCTACGCGCCTCGCGCGGCGGCGCGGACGGCGTCGAGCCGCCATATCTGAACGTCGAGGGTGTCGACCCCCGCATCGGTGAGCTCGCCGCGCAGGTCGTCGCCGGCCGCACCACAGCGTTCGACCGGGCGCTCGCCCTGCAGGACTACTTCACCGGGCCCGACAGCACGTTCACCTACAGCTTCCAGACCGCGCCCGGCGGCGGGGATGACGCCCTCGTCGAGTTCCTGACCATCGGCCGCACCGGGTACTGCGAGCAGTTCGCGTCGGCGTTGGCAGTCATGCTGCGCACCGTCGGCGTCCCGGCCCGCGTCGCGGTCGGGTTCACCGCCGGCATCGAGAGCGGGGACTACCGGTCGATCACCACCGCCGACGCGCACGCCTGGGTCGAGGCGTGGTTCCCGGAGCTGGGCTGGACGACATTCGACCCGACACCGCTCACCGACGGCCGGGCGATCACACCCCGCTACGTCCTGGAGGCCCGGGCCGAAGCGGCGGCCAAGGCCGCACCGCGCGCCGGCGACCTGCCCGGTCTCAACGAGCAGTCCACCCCTGCGCCGGGCACCGCGTCGACCGCACCCGAGCCGCCCGCACCGGAGAAGGCCGCTCAGGCCACGACCGGCACCGCCGTGCCGCTGTGGCCGCCGGCGGTCCTGCTGGCCGTCGTCCTGGCCGCCCTCGCGCCTGCCGGGCTACGGGGGAGGCAGCGGCGCCGCAGGTTGGCGTCCGTGTCCGCCGGTGGCCCGGACGCGGCGAGCGCGGGTTGGGCCGAGCTGCTCGCCGAGTCCGCCGATCGCGGCGCGGCCACCCCACCCAACGACACGGTGCGGGCCGCGGCCCGACGGTTGGTGCGCGAGCACCGGCTCGATCCCGAGTCGCAACAGGCGTTGCGCGTCGTCGTGGGAGCCGTGGAAGCGAGCTGGTACGACGAGGACCACTCCGACACAGGCACGCTCGCCGGGCCGTTCCGCACGGTTCGCGCGGGCATCATGACCGGAAGCGCGCTCACCATACGGAAGCGGCTGTTGCCCCGGTCGGTGATGTCCCGGCTGACCCGCGCTGAGCCGCCGCCGGAGAGCTAGCGGCTTATTCCTGCTCGAACCGGCGGCGGAAACGTTCTTCCATACGACCGGTGAAGCCGTTCTTATCGGGCTCCTGCACGCTCTCCGGGGCGCCCCTGCCGGCGGCTGTTCCGGTGGACGTGACGGCCAGCACGGAGCCGCCGAGCATCACCACGAACCCGGCGACGCTCATCACCACCAGCCACACGGTCGTGTCGCCGGTGTGGAGTGACTGGATCACCACTCCGACGATCAGCAGTAGCAGCCCGAGAATGAAGAGGGCGACACCCTGCAGCCGTCGGCGACGGGTGGGTTTGCGCAACCGTCCGCCACGGACGGTGGACGCGAATTTCGGGTCCTCGGCGTAGAGGGCGCGCTCGATCTGTTCGAGCAATCGCTGCTCGTGCTCGGAGAGGGGCATGTCTTCGCCTCCGGCACTTGTAATCCAGTCGGGTCATCTTCCAGGGTGCCGGAACGACGCGACGAGCGCCCGGGGGTGGGCGTCTACTGCTGATGGTACGAGTCTCCGGGCTCGACGACTACCCGGACTCGTCAACTGCATGGTTGATCTTTGCCCGAAGCGGATCTGACAAGCCTCATCCGGGGCGGCGAGCCAGCGCGTGCAGTCGAACAGCCATCTCAAGGAGCGCGGGCTCGGCGGCCGCGAGGCCCTCGATCTCGGTGACGGCGAGCGCCGCGGACGGGCCGCCGTCGCGCACCGCGCCCGGAACCCATCCCTCGAGGACACAGTCGCCCTGGAGGAGCTCCACCATCAGGCCCCTGCCCGCGAGCAGGGCTCGAAGGGTGGCGGTGTCCAGCCGCCTGCGCAGTGCGTCGTCGGGCCCGAACCGCCCGTCCGGGTCGGTGAGCAGGGCCCGGGCCTCGGCGAGGCGGCCGCCGATCGCCCGGGCGAGCACCGCCGCCCAGCGCCCGGCGACCAGCACCGACACCGCACCGCCGGGCGCGGTGGCGATCGTCAGCGCCGCGACGGCCGCGGCCACGTCGTCGACCACCTCGAGCAGGCCGTGCCCGAGCACCAGCTCGGCGCCACCGGCCGGTGCGACCTCGGCCAGCGCGTCCACGTCGCCCTGCACAGGCGTGACCAGACCGGCCACCCCTGCCTCCCGTGCCCGGCAGTGCAGCGCAGCGAGCGCGTCGGGGCTGCTGTCCACGACGGTGACCGCGCAGCCCAGCCGCGCCAGCGGAACCGCCCACGCCCCGCTGCCGCCGCCGACGTCGAGCACGCGGGGGGCGTGGCCCGGCCGCCGGGCCGCCACCGCAGCCAGTTCGGCCGACACGGCGCGGTGCACGGCCCCGCCGGGCGGGGCTCCTGCCGCCCTGTTCACGAGTCGGACCCCACCGTCAACACACCAGCCCTCACAACCCTCAGCGTAGTGCGCGACAGGGCGGGGTAGGTTTGCCGCGTGCAGGTCGTAGCCACGTTGAGCCTCAAGGGTGGGGTGGGTAAGACCACTGTCGCGCTCGGCCTTGCCGGCGCCGCCCTGCAACACGGGGTACGCACCCTCGTGATCGATCTCGACCCGCAGGCCAACGCCACCGTCGCGCTGGACGTGGGCCCGACCACCGCCACCGTCGCCGAGGTGCTCGACGAGCCCCGACGCTCGGTCCTGCGCCGGGCCATCACCCCGAGCCGGTGGGGTGATGGCCTCGATGTGCTCGTGGGTGCGGAGGAGACCGAGCGGCACAACCACCCCGACCCGGGCGCAAAGCAGCTCGGTCGCCTGGGGCGGGCGCTGCAGCGTCTGTCCGAACCCGACGGTTCGGACGGCACCGCCGAAGAGTCCGACGACCCGGACCGGGACGATCCGTACCGCCTGGTGATCATCGACTGCCCGCCGTCGCTGGGCCAGCTCACCCGAAGCGCGCTGGCCACCGCCCACCGCGCGGTGCTGGTGACCGACCCGACGATGTTCGCGGTGGCGGGGGTTCAACGCGCGTTCGACGCGGTACAGGCCGAACGACAGCGCGGCAATCCCGATCTCCAGCCCCTCGGTGTGCTCATCAACCGGGTGCGCCCACGCAACTCCGAACACGCGTACCGGATCGCCGAGCTCCGCGAGCTCTTCGGCCCGCTGGTGCTCAGTGGTCTGATACCGGATCGCTCGGCGATCCAGCAGGCCCAGGGCGCCTGCCTGCCGATCCAGCGCTGGGACACCCCGGGGGCCCGCGAGGTGTCGGCGGTGTTCACCACGTTGCTCGGGCGGGTGCTCCGCAGTGAGCGAGCGCCCCGTCGACGCGCCGAGACCGCCCCTCCCCCGCCCACTCGCTGAGCCGCCGCTCAACGCAGCGGTAGCGATTCCGCCACGATGGCGACGAATTGTTCGGCTTGCCGCAGCAGGTCGTCGGCGTCCCGGCGGCCCACCAGCCGGGAGATGCCGGCCTCGGCCGCCGCGCGGGTCTCGGAGCAGGAGGCGAAGTACGCCGCCCACTCCCCCAGCTCGGGTGCCACCTCGGCCAGCAGCTCCCATACGTTGCGGGTGGCACCCCGACGGGGCCGGGCCCGGGCCCGGACGGCGAGCACCGCAGCTCCCGCCCGCAACGCCGCCAGGTAGGCGGCCGGAAGGCGCCGCATCGGGTTCTCGTCGTGGTGGGCATCCGCGAGCCCCTCGGCGGCCTGGCGCAACAGCCCGAGAGCCGCCCGGGACGTGGGTGGCGCAGGGTGCCGACAGGTCGTCGTGACGGCGCTCATTCCGCGACCCGCACGAGGTCCCACACCCCGGGGCCCGCGCGCATCCGCAGCACGAACTCCCGTGCCGGAGCCTCCGGCTCCTCCGCCGAGCGGGCCTCGACCCGCCAGCACCGTAGCCGGTCGCCACCGCTGGGCATCGGTGAGGGGAACGGCCACGGAGACTCCTCGATCCAGCGTTCGTGCACGTCGGTGACCAGGTACCGCGGCCCCCGGCGCACCGGCCTGCGCTGGAACTCGACCGGCTCCCCGTCCTGCCAGCGGACCTGGATCGGCGTGGGCTGCCGTGACCCGAACACCCGATGGAACGCGTTCACGTGGCACTCCCTTTCCGGCCGATACACCAGGCAGGCGCTCCCGGTGGCGGGGCGCTTCCCCCGCCCCGCACACCGGGGCGTCGTGATCGAACAGATGTTCGATCGATGGCAAGTAGAGCGCGGCCCGACGTCCACGTCAAGTCGGATCCCACCGGAGCGGGACCCCGGGCCGGCCTTCGTGGTGTGATGGGTCGCGTGACCACTGCCCCGGCGCGGCAACTCGTCCAGCTCGGCCCCGGCGACCTCGCCGTGCGACTGGACGAGGCTCTGCGGGTCTACGTCGCCGCGATGGGCTACCCGCCGAGCGCCGCCCGACAGCGGCGCACACTCTGGCTCGACCACGTCCGGCGACCAGGCTGGCGGGCCGTCGGCTGGCTGGATGCCGCCGGAACCCTGCTGGGGATCGCCTACGGATACGCCGGTGGGCCCGGTCAGTGGTGGTTCGAGGAGGTGTACCGCGGGCTGCGCGCGTCCCCTCCCGACCGGCAGGACTGGCTCTCGGACTACTTCGAGCTCACCGAACTGCACGTCCGCCCGGACGCCCAGGGCGCCGGGCTGGGCGAAGGCCTGCTGCGCGCGCTGTTGGCCGGCACCGACCACCCCCGCGTCCTGCTCTCCACGCCCGAGTACGGCCCGAACCCGCCCGGCCGGGCCTGGCAGCTCTACCGCCGCATCGGGTTCCAGGACGTGCTGCGCGAGCACCGGTTCACCGGTGACTCCCGGCCCTTCGCCGTGCTCGGGCGCGCGCTCCCGCTATCACCGTCTGCAATTCACTGAGACTGTGGGCTCCGTGAACCGGACTGTCGGGGGTCGGTGGCACCATTGCCCCGTGCCATCGACGCTGCTCGCGAACCCACCCCGTCGCCGGACGCTGCCCGTGCTCCTGCTGGTGGTGCTGCTGGTCGGGATGATGCTCGGGGGTTGCGCCCGGGTGCGCACGGCGCTGGCCGTCCAGCCCGACGACACCGTCATGGGCGAGATCGTGCTCGCGACACCGGAGAAATCACCCGGCGACCGGGGACCGAAGATCACGCTGCCGCCGGGTCTGAAGTCCGAGGTCGACATCTCCTCGTACCGCAAGGACGGTTACACCGGCTCCACCCTGCGGTTCACCGGCCTCACCTTCGAGCAGGTCACGGCGCTCACCGGGGCGGTCGGGCCGCTCGGCCGGACGGTCCAGCTCAACCTGCGGCGGTCGGGCGGGCGGGTGCTGGTCGGCGGCTCGGTCGATCTCACGACCGTGTCGGTCGACCGGGCCGATTTCCAGCTCAAGATCAGCTTTCCGGGGCAGGTGCTCGAGACCAACGGTAGCGCCGATGCCGACACCCTGAGCTGGACGTTCACTCCGGGCGAGGTCGGTGACATCGCCGCGGTCGTCGCCTACGCCAATCCGAACGCCCCGTCGGCACTGAACTGGTCGCTCGGGCTCGGCGTGTTCGTCGCGCTGGTGGCCGCGGCGGTCCTGGTGCTCGCCCGAAGCACCCGCAACCCGCCGCTCAGCCGCCCGATCCGCTGACCGGGCCTGGTCCACCCACACCTGTCGAGCCCGCACCCACGGGGCGGCGCGCCCCCAGGTCGAGGCGCTGCACGAGTTCCGCCGTGGCCGTAGAACGGTTCAACGTGTAGAAGTGCAGGCCGAGTACGCCCTCGTCGAGCAGCCGCGCGCACATATCGGCGGTGATGTCCATGCCCGCCGCGCGGAAGCTCGCCGGGTCCCCGGTGAAGGGCTCGAGCCGCTCAAGGAGCCCCGGCGGCAGCGGCGCACCCGACAGTTCCGGGCCGCGGTGCAGCGTCCGCACCGTGGTCAGCGGCATGATCCCGGGCAGAAGGGGCACGTCGCAGCCGGCCGCAGCAAGGCGGTCACGCAACCGCAGGAAGCCTTCGGGCTCGAGGAAGAGCTGGCTGATCGCGAAATCAGCCCCGGCCCGGATCTTGGCCAGCAGGTGCTCGAGGTCCGATGCCTCGTCCGCGGACCGCGGGTGGCCGTACGGGAACGCCGCAACGCCCACGCAGAAGTCGCCGAGCCTGCGCACCAGCGCAACCAGTTCCTCGGCGTAGGTGAGGCCATCGGGATGGGCGATCCAGTCGCCGAGCGGGTCACCGGGAGGGTCGCCGCGAACCGCCAGCACGTTGGAGACGCCCGCGGCGGCGTAGGCACCGATGACATGACGCAGCTCGGTCACCGTGTGCGAGACGGCCGTGAGGTGCGCCATCGGGACCAGCGTGGTGTCGGTGGCGATTCGCGCAGTCGTCCGGATTGTCAGGTCCCGGCTGGAACCGCCCGCCCCGTAGGTGACCGACACGAAGGCCGGATCCAACGGCTCCAGACGGCGGATCGCCCGCCACAGATCGGCCTCGCCCACCTCGTCCTTCGGAGGGAAGAACTCCACAGAGAATACGGGCCGGTCACGGTTGATCCGCTCGGTGATCTTCATCGGGTGATCTTCATCGGGTGGACTTCGGTGCGGGCATCACGCGTCCAGCGTACGGCCGGTGCAGGCGCCTGTCCCATCACCGCGCCGGGACCGGCGTCCACCGCTACTCTCGATCCGTGCCCTCCCGCTCCGCGCCAGCTCACCCCCTTCCCGCGGTGACGCGCACCTGCACCAGTGACGGCCGAGTGCCCGGTGAGCCCACCGATGCCGGACCGGCGGCCGCGATCGAGGTGGAGCTCGCCGCCTACCTCAAGATGCGCACCGCCGACACCGCGGCCATCGACCCCGCATTCGCCCGCGCCACCGAGTCGCTGTGTGCCTTCGTGCTGGGTGGCGGCAAGCGGATCCGCCCGACGTTCGCCTGGTGGGGCTGGCGTGGAGCGGGTGGGTCGGTCGACACGCCCGAGGCCACGGCGGTCCTGCGCGCCATCAGTGCACTTGAGCTCGTCCAGGCCTGTGCGCTCATCCACGACGACCTGATGGACGCCTCGGAGACCCGCCGGGGCCGTCCGACAGTGCACGTGGAGTTCGCCCACCGCCACGCCGACGCCGGGTGGCGCGGTCGGCCTGCCCGGTTCGGGGCCGCGGCCGCGATCCTGCTCGGCGACCTCGCGATGGTGTGGGCCGACGACATGCTGCGCTCCGCAGGGCTCCCGCACGACGCGCTGGTCCGGGCGGAGGGGCCGTGGGAGGCGATGCGCACCGAGATGCTCGGAGGCCAGTTCCTCGACGTCCTGCACCAGTCCACCGGCGATGCCTCGGCCCGCGCTGCGCTCCAGGTCGACCGCTACAAGACCGCCGCGTACACGGTGGAGCGACCCCTGCACCTCGGTGCCGCCATCGCCGACGCCGATCCCGAGATGATCGCCGCCTACCGCCGCTTCGGCGCCGACATCGGCGTGGCGTTCCAGCTCAGGGACGACCTGCTGGGGGTGTTCGGTGATCCCGCGGTCACGGGCAAACCGGCCGGGGACGACCTACGCGAAGGTAAACGAACGCTGCTGCTCGCCCTCGCACTCGAGCGGGTGCAGGAGCGGGGTGACACCGCGGCGCGCGACGCAATCGAGACAGCGGTCGGCAATTCCGATCTGGACGCCGGCGGGGTCGACCGCATCCGCGGCCTGCTCACCGACCTGGGCGCCGTGCAGGCGGTGGAGCACCGGATCGCCGCACTCACCGGCTCGGGGCTCGACGCGCTGTCCGCCGTGGACGTCGCCGAGCCCGCCGCCTCCAAGCTCGCCGAACTCGCGATCACGGCCACCCGGCGCCGGCGGTGACGCTGCGAACGGTTCCCGGGCCCACCGACCATGTCGTGATCGTGGGCGCCGGGTTCGCGGGGCAGTGGTCAGCCCCGCGA
>JBKJPD010000509.1:0-4655 GCA_046595345.1 Pseudonocardia sp. | reverse complement strand
ACTCGTCACCACACCCACCCCCACCCCCGCCGAGGAACGCATCACCACCGAGGGGCCGATCTACACGGTCACCGGCGGCGACTGGGACGAGCTGGTCGACGAAGAGCACGACGACCGCATCGTCATCAACATGGGCCCGCAACACCCGTCCACGCACGGGGTGCTGCGGCTGGTTCTGGAGCTCGAGGGCGAGACGGTCAAGCAGGCCCGGTCGGTGATCGGCTACCTGCACACCGGCATCGAGAAGAACTGCGAGTACCGCAACTGGACCCAGGGCGTCACGTTCGTGACGCGCATGGACTACCTCGCCCCGATCTTCAACGAGGTCGGCTATTGCCTGGCCGTCGAGAAGCTGCTGGGTGCAGAGGTTCCGCGCCGCGCCACCGTGGCCCGCGTGATGCTGATGGAGATCAACCGGATCGGGTCGCACATCGTGGCGCTGGCCACCGGCGGCCTGGAGATCGGCGCGCTGACCGGCATGACGTCGGGGCTGCGCGAGCGCGAGGAGGTGCTGCACCTCCTGGAGTTCCTCACCGGCCTGCGGATGAACCACGCGTTCGTCCGCCCCGGTGGTCTGGCGCAGGACCTCCCGGACGGCTGGCTGGCGAAGGTCACCGACTTCGTCGCGCACATGCGCAAGCACCTGCCGTCCTACGACAAGCTGCTCACCGGCCAGCCGATCTGGCGCCAGCGGCTGGAGAAGGTCGGCTACCTGCCGTTGGACGGCTGCCTCGCGCTCGGTGCCACCGGCCCGGTCCTGCGGGCCGCGGGCCTGCCGTGGGACCTGCGCAAGGTCGATCCGTACTGCGGATACGAGGAGTACGACTTCGAGGTCCCGACGGCCACCGAGGCGGACTGCTACGCCCGGTTCCGGCTCCGGCTCGCGGAGATGTGGGAGTCGCTCAAGATCATCGAGCAGGCGGCGGCGAAGATGGAGCCCGGCCCGGTGATGGTGGCGGACCGGAAGATCGCCTGGCCCGCCCAGTTGTCGGTCGGCTCCGACGGGACGGGCAACAGCCTCGAGCACGTCCGCAAGATCATGGGCCAGTCGATGGAATCGCTGATCCACCATTTCAAGCTGGTCACCGAGGGCTTCGCAGTGCCGGCGGGCCAGGTGTACGTGCCCGTCGAGTCGCCGCGCGGTGAGCTGGGCTTCCATCTCGTGTCCGACGGCGGAACCCGCCCGGTGCGGGTGCACGTCCGGGAGCCCAGCTTCGTGAACCTGCAATCGATGCCGGCGATGGCAGAGGGCGGCATGGTCGCCGACGTCATCGCGGTGATCGGGTCGATCGACCCCGTCATGGGAGGCGTGGACAGATGAGCGAGCCGGCGAGCGGATCGGTGTCCCAGGGTTTCGACGAGCTGACCCGTCAGCGGACGAAGGAGATCATCGGCCGGTACCCGCAGTCCCGGTCCGCGCTGCTGCCGCTGCTGCATCTCGTGCAGTCGGTGCAGGGTTTCGTCAGCCAGGACGGCATTCGCTACTGCGCCGAGACGCTGGAACTCACCACCGCCGAGGTCTCCGCGGTGGCCACCTTCTACACGATGTACAAGCGCACGCCGTGTGGTGAGCACCTCGTCAGCGTCTGCACCAACACACTGTGCGCGGCGCTGGGTGGCGACGAGATCTACGCGCGGTTGACGGAGAAGCTCGGGATCGGGCACGAGGAGACGGCGGGGGAGCCCGGCACCACCGGCTCGATCACCCTGGAGCACGCCGAATGCCTCGCGGCCTGCGACCAGGCACCCGTACTGCAGGTCAACTACGAGTTCTTCGACAACGTCTCGGTGTCCTCCGCCGAGGCCCTCATCGACGCATTGCAGCGGGGTGAGAAACCGCACCCCACGCGCGGTGCGCCGCTCACGAACCTGAAGACGGCGTCGCTGGAACTGGCCGGGATCTTCCCCGGTCTTGATCACACCGTCGAAGGACCATCGGCGGCGGATGAGACGCTGCGCGGGGCGCGGCTCGCTTCCGACCGCGGTTGGGGTGCGCCCTCCATGCCCGATGTCCCGCCCGCGTTCCCGCCACTGCCGGAGAAGAAGCCATGATCACCGACGTACTTGTTCCCGCGGAGGCGGCATCGTGACAGTCGACCCGCTCACCCCGGTGCTGACGCGCCGGTGGCAGTCGCCGCGCTCGTGGTCGATCCAGACCTACGAGCAACTTGAGGGCTACCAGGGGATGCGCCACGCGTTCACCGCGCACCCCGACCAGCTGATCCAGCTCGTCAAGGACTCCGGTCTGCGCGGTCGCGGCGGGGCAGGCTTCCCCACCGGCCTGAAGTGGAGCTTCATCCCGCAGGGCCCCACCGGCGCGGGTGCCAAGCCCAAGTACCTCGTGATCAACGCCGACGAGGGCGAGCCGGGCACATGCAAGGACATCCCGACGATGATGGCTGACCCGCACTCGCTCATCGAGGGCTGCATCATCACCAGCTACGCGATCCGCGCCAACTTCTGTGCGATCTACATCCGCGGCGAGGCGCTGCACTGCATCCGCCGCGTCCGTCATGCCGTGGACGAGGCCTACCGGGCCGGGTACCTCGGCAAGGACATCCTCGGTTCGGGTTTCGACCTCGACATCGTGGTGCACGCAGGCGCGGGCGCCTACATCTGCGGTGAGGAGACGGCTCTGCTCGACTCGCTCGAGGGCCGTCGCGGCCAGCCCCGCCTCAAGCCCCCGTTCCCGGCCACGTCCGGCCTGTACGCCTCGCCCACGGTGGTCAACAACGTGGAGACGATCGCGTCGGTCCCCGCCATCGTGCTGGGTGGCAGCGACTGGTTCCGTTCGATGGGCAGCGAGAAGAGCCCCGGCCCGAAGATCTACTCGGTGTCCGGGCACGTCGAGAAGCCGGGGCAGTACGAGGCCCCGATGGGCATCACGCTGCGCACGCTGCTGGAGCTGGCGGGCGGCATGAAGGACGGCATCCCGCTCAAGTTCTGGACGCCGGGCGGTTCGTCCACCCCGATGTTCACCGCAGAACACCTCGACGTGCCGCTGGACTTCGAGGGCGCGGTCGCCGCGGGCTCGATCCTCGGCACCACCGCCGTGATGGTCTTCAACGAGACCGTGTCGGTGCCGTGGGCGGTCATGAAGTGGACCGAGTTCTACAAGCACGAGTCCTGCGGCAAGTGCACCCCGTGCCGGGAGGGCACCTACTGGCTGGTGCAGATCCTGGAGCGGATGGTGCACGGGCACGGCACCCCCGCCGACATCGACACGATGGTCGATATCTGCGACAACGTCCTCGGTCGGTCGTTCTGTGCACTCGGGGACGGCGCCACGAGCCCGATCACCAGCGCGATCCAGTACTTCCGTCAGGAGTTCCTCGACCTGTGCGCAGCCCAAGAAGGATCGGCCCACGAAGGATCGGCCCACGAAGGATCAGCCCACGAAGGATCAGCGCAGCCTGAGCCCGCTGGAGCGATGTCGTGACACCTGCCGACGCACTTTTTCCCGCGGAGGCGGCGAGATGACACTGACCCACGACAGCGGGACTGCCGCGTTGCCCGTTCCCGAGGGCCACGTGCGGCTCACGATCGACGGCCAGATCGTCGACGCCCCCAAGGGCGAACTGATCATCCGTGCTTGTGAACGGCTCGGCATCATCGTGCCGCGCTTCTGCGACCACCCGCTCCTCGATCCGGCAGGCGCGTGCCGCCAGTGCCTGGTCGAGGTGGAGATGGGCGGGCGCCCGATGCCCAAGCCGCAGGCCAGCTGCACGATGACGGTGGCCGACGGCATGGTCGTCAGGACCCAGCACACCTCGCCGGTGGCCGACAAGGCCCAGGCCGGGGTGATGGAGCTGCTGCTCATCAACCACCCGCTGGACTGCCCGATCTGCGACAAGGGCGGCGAGTGCCCGCTCCAGAACCAGGCGATGAGCTCGGGGCGCAGCGAGAGCCGGTTCGTCGAGACCAAGCGAACGTTCCCCAAGCCGATTCCGATCTCCACACAGGTGCTGCTCGACCGCGAGCGCTGCGTGCTCTGCCAGCGCTGCACGCGGTTCTCCGAGGAGATCGGTGGCGACCCGTTCATCGAGCTGCTCGAGCGCGGCGCCTCCCAGCAGGTCGGCGTCGCGGACGACACGCCGTTCCAGTCGTACTTCTCCGGCAACACCATCCAGATCTGCCCGGTCGGGGCGCTCACCAGCGCGGCATACCGCTTCCGCTCCCGCCCGTTCGATCTGGCCTCCACCTCCGGGGTGTGTGAGCACTGTTCGTCGGGGTGTGCGCAGCGCGTCGACACCCGCCGCGGCACCATCCTGCGCCGCCTCGCGGGCAACGACCCCGAGGTCAATGAGGAGTGGAACTGCGACAAGGGCCGGTTCGCGTTCCGCTATCTCGGCTCGAAGGACCGGATCACGCGCCCGATGGTCCGCGGCGCCGACGGCGTGCTGGCCGAGGCGTCGTGGACCGAGGCGTTGACCGCCGCCGCGACGGGCCTGGCGGCGGCCCGCCACAAGGATGGGAACAGCGGCGGCATCGGGGTGTTGGCGGGGGGCAGGCTCACCGTCGAGGACGCCTACGCCTACGGCAAGTTCGCCCGCGTCGCAGCCGGCACCAACGACGTCGACTTCCGGGCCCGACCGCACTCGGCCGAGGAGCTGCAGTTCCTGGCGGCGCACGTCGCCGGGCAGGGCCCCGAGACC
>JBKJPD010000411.1:0-2571 GCA_046595345.1 Pseudonocardia sp. | reverse complement strand
AGACCGAGTCCCGCATCGACTTCCCGCGGAGATCCGGCAGCACCCGCGCCGGGCGCGTCACCATCGCCGGGATCGCCTGGTCGCAGCCCGACGGCATCTCCCGCGTCGAGGTGCGCGTCGACGGCGGCGCCTGGCAGGACGCCGAACTGGCCACCGAGGTCAGCGGCAACACGTGGCGGATGTGGCGCAGCACTGTCGACCTCGCGCCGGGCAGTCACGTCGCGCAGGCCCGCGCCACCGACGCGCGCGGCGTCACCCAGACCGAGCAGCAGGCCGACGTGATCCCCGACGGCGCAACCGGCTGGCCCGGAGTGGTCTTCACCGCGACCTGAGCCGCCCCGGTCGTACCTCGCCGCCGATCCGGTGGGTGATCGCCCGTGCCGTCCGGCGCACCTCGGCGACCACCGCGTCCCGCTCCGGGTCGACCATCCCGTCCCGCTCCGGGCCGGCCTGCACCTGCCCGAACGTGACCGCCACGCTCGCCACGGGATGGCCGGCGTGGTCGAGGACCGCCGCTGCGATCGAGGCGAAACCGGGGGTCACCTCGCCGGCCTCGACTGCGTGACCGCGCCGCCGGGTCTCGACCATCAGCAGGCGCAACGCCGACAGCGAGCGCGGTCCCGTCTCGTGCCGGGTGACGAACGCGTCGGGGTGCGGGAACAGCGCCCTGAGCTGCGCCGGGGGCAGCGCGGCGAGCATCGCCCGGCCGCTGGCGGTGAGGTGTGCGGGCAACCGGACCCCGACGTCGGTGACCAGCGGCGGGCGACCGGGCGCACGCTCCTCGATGACGTAGATGACTTCGCGGCCGTGCAGGACGGCCAGGTGCGCTGTATGCCCTGTGCTGTCGACGAGCCGCGCGAGCGGAACCCGGGCGACGCGCTGCAGCGGCGCCTGCCGGGTGTAACCGGTGCCGAGCTCGTAGGCGGCCACGCCAAGGCAGAAACGCCGCTCATCGGCCAGATGCACCACGAAGCCGCTCGCCGTCAGCGTCGTCAGTAGCTGGTAGACCGTGGAGCGGGGCAGCGCCAGATCGCGGGCGACAGCGGCGGCAGGCACCGGACCGGCCTGACGCCCCAGGTACCCGAGCACGGCCAGCACCTGGTGGGCCGCAGGCACCTTGACCGCACCGACCATCCGCCGGACGCTAGCAGCCACGGATCCAACTGTCCGGGATCCCGGACACCTACCTGCTCCGGGCCATGGTGACCACTGCCTCTCCGGGTGTCCCATGGTGCGATGCCCATCGACGACCTCCTCGCCACGACCACTCCCGCCGGCACCGTCACCGCCGGGATCGGACCGCTGTCCCCCGCCGACGTGCTCGCCGTCGCGCGATCCGGGGCGGGTGTGGTCCTGAGCCGCGAGGCCGAAGCCGCGATCGCCGCCACCCGCCTGATCGTCGAGGCGCTGGCAGGCGATGTCGAACCGCACTACGGGGTGTCCACCGGGTTCGGGTCGTTGGCAACCCGGCGCATCCCGGTCGGCCGACGGGCACAGCTGCAGCGCAGCCTGATCCGCTCGCACGCGGCGGGAACCGGTCCCGAGGTCGAGCGCGAGGTCGTCCGGGCCCTGATGGTGCTGCGCCTGTCGACGCTGGCCACCGGCCGCACGGGCGTCCGGGTGCAGACCGCGCGGGCCTACGCCGCGATGCTCACCGCGGGCATCACGCCGGTGGTACGCGAGTACGGCTCGCTGGGCTGCTCCGGGGACCTCGCGCCGCTGGCGCACTGCGCGCTGGCCGCGACCGGCGAGGGCGAGGTCCGGGACGCGA
The DNA here is from genome assembly GCA_046595345.1 of Pseudonocardia sp. Classification (GTDB taxonomy): domain Bacteria; phylum Actinomycetota; class Actinomycetes; order Mycobacteriales; family Pseudonocardiaceae; genus Pseudonocardia. The sequence continues at coordinate 800 of JBKJPD010000411.1, read as the reverse complement.
CCGGCACGCTGCGCCCGGCCGCGACCGCGCTCGCCGAGGCGGGGATCGAACCGGTCGTGCTGGCCGAGAAGGAGGGCCTGGCGCTGATCAACGGCACCGACGGCATGCTCGGCATGCTGCTCCTCGCCTGCCACGACCTGCGCCTGCTGCTGCGCACCGCCGACGTCGCGGCGGCGATGAGCGTCGAGGCGCTGCTGGGCACCGACGCCGTGTTCGCCGCCGACCTGCAGGCGCTGCGCCCCCACCCCGGCCAGGCCGACAGCGCCGCCAACCTGCGCGCGCTGCTCACCGGCTCGGCGATCATGGGCAGCCACCGCAACCCCGGCTGCACGCGCGTGCAGGACGCCTACTCGCTTCGCTGCGCCCCGCAGGTACACGGCGCCGCCCGCGACACCCTTGCGCACGCCGAGGCCCTCGCGTCCCGGGAGCTCGCCGCCGTCGTCGACAACCCCGTCATCACCCTCGACGGGCGGGTGCAGAGCAACGGCAACTTCCACGGCGCCCCGCTGGGCTACGTCCTGGACTTCCTCGCCATCGCCACCGCCGACATCGCCTCGATCAGCGAGCGACGCACCGACCGGTTCCTCGACGTCGCCCGCAACCACGGGCTGCCCGCGTTCCTCGCCGACGACCCCGGCGTCGACTCCGGCCACATGATCGCCCAGTACGCGCAGGCCGCGATCGTGTCCGAACTCAAGCGGCTCGCCGTCCCGGCATCGGTCGACTCCATCCCCTCCAGCGCGATGCAGGAGGACCACGTCTCCATGGGCTGGGCCGCCGTCCGCAAGCTGCGACGCGCC
>JBKJPD010000302.1:0-5236 GCA_046595345.1 Pseudonocardia sp. | reverse complement strand
CGAGCACCACCGAGAGCTTCTCGCCCGAGAAGGGATGGTCGGGGCCGACCCCGTCCTCCTCGACGATGAGGAACGTGGTGCCCGCGGGGACGTCGAAGCCGGCCAGCCCCGCGATGTGGGTCGCCGCCTTGGCGATCACGGCGATGGTGGGGATCTCGCCGCCGTCGGGCCACATGGCCGCCTGCAGTGCCACCTTCTGCTCCGGTGTGCACAGGTGGCCACCCTGGCTGCGCAACATGCCCAGCAGCTCGTCGTAGATGGTGTCGTGGGCGACCACGGCATTGTCGGCCAGGCAGCTCGTGGCGTAGTCGAAGGTCTTCGCGATGACGATCGAGGCGGCGGCGTCCGTGAGGTCGCCGGTCTCGTCGACGACGTGCACGCAGTTGCCGACGCCTACCCCGAACGCGGGTGTGCCCGAGCTGTAGGCGGCCTTGACCATCCCCGCTCCGCCGGTGGCGACGATCAGGTCGGCCTGTTCCATCAGCGCCTGCGTCGCGGCGATCTTGGGCTGCGGCAGTATCTGGATGAGGTCAGCGGGGGCGCCGACCTGCTCGCACGCTGCGCGCATGTGGTCGACGACGACCCGGGTGGTGCCGGCGCTGCGGGGGTGTGCGGCGAACACCACGGCGTTGCGCCCGGCGAGCGCCCAGAGCGCCTTGACGGGCGGGGTGGCGTCCGGCCCGGTCGTCGGGATCAGTGCTGCGACCACTCCGACGGGCTTCGCGATCTGGACGATCCCCCGTTCCGGGTCCTCCGCCACGACGCCGACGGTCGGGGTGGCGCGGAGATCGGTGAGCACGCCGAGCACGCGCCGCTCGATCTTGATGACCTTGTCGTCATAGTTGCCGAAACCGGCCTCATCGACGGCGAGCCGGGCGAGTTGCTCGGCCCGGTCCTTGCGGGCGACCGAGTAGGCGACGGCGGTGGTGAGCTCGTCGATCTGCTCGGCGGTGTAGTGGCTCACCGCGGCCTGTGCGACGCGGGCTCGTTCGACGACGGCGGCGACCTCGGTGGCGATGTCGGTGGTGGTGCTGGTTGTCATGTTTCTACCGATCTGATCGGGTCTGATTGATCGGGGGCCGGCTCGGCTCGCCCGATGGCGGCACCGGCGCACGCAGCTTGCCGGCCGAGATCATGCGGCTGAGGTTGATCGGGCCGCAGTCGGTGGGGGGCCCGTGACGCTCCGCCGGGATGTACTCGAGCACCCCGCGGATCCGGTCGGCGACCCCGTCCGCGGTCCCGGTGATCGTCGGGTCGACGTCGATGATCCCTGCGACGAGGCGTCGGTCCTCAGCCTCGAGTTCCGCGAGGTCCTCGGTGAAGGACGGCGGGGATTCGGGTGGTTCCCGACCATTGTGGTCGGCGCCAGGATGTCCTCGGATGAGACTCGCATGGGGCGCTCCTCGTTGAACGCATCAGGTGTGAAGGCATCAGATGATCAGGACGGTAGGCCATGAAGATCCGCAGGTCGTTGGCCTGGATGGCCAAACTAGGTGATCGGCGTCTCGTCCTGTGAGGACGAAATCTTCCAGTCGACCGCGATCGCACCGTCCTGGGTCGCCAACACGGGATTGAGGTCCAGCTCGACCACGTCGTCGGCGGCGAGCAGCAGGTTCCCGGCCCCGACCACCACGTCGGCCAGCGCGTCGAGATCCACCGGCGGCCCACCGCGGGCGCCGGTCAGCAGCGGGAATCCGCGCAGACTCGCCAGGAGGTCCTTGGCCTCCTCCCGGCGCAGCGGCGCCAGCGCGAACGCGACGTCGGCGAGCACCTCCACCCAGATCCCGCCGAGGCCGACCATCACCACCGGGCCGAACACCGGGTCGCGCAACGCCCCGACAGCGACCTCGACGCCGCCGAGCTGGGGTTGGACCAGCACCGGCCCCATAGCGAGCAGATCGGTGGCGGCGACGCGCACCTCGTCGGGGCCGGTGACGTCGAGCCGGACGCCGCCGAGCTCGGTCCGGTGGGCTGCCATGGCCACCTTGACCACGACCGGGTAGCGGGTTGCGGCTGCTACGGCCTCTTCGACGGTGCGGCAGAGGGTCGAGGCGGCCGTACGGACGCCGAAGCCGGCGAGCAGTTCCGCGGCGCCGGTCGGATCGGTCGGCGTCGGCGTGGTCCGGCGTTGCGGAACGGGCGGCGGGGGACCGGTCCGTTCCCGCGCCTGGGCGTAGCGCCGGGCATGCCCGACGGCCCGCGCGGTGCGAGCGGGCCACTCGAAGCACGGCACCCCCGCCTCCTGGAGCAGGTCGGCATTGGGCCGGGCCTCCCGGGGAGCGACCCAGCAGACGTGCACCGGCACCCCGACCGCGTCGTCGTGCAGCGCGAGGACCACGTCCCGCAATGCCTCCGCGGTCGGGGTGTCCATCGCGGCCCGCTGCAGCAGCACCGGAATCACCACGTCGACCTCACCGGAGCGGGCGAGCAGATCGGTGAGCGCAGGGTAGAGCTCGGCGTAGCGCGACCACACCGGCGTGACGTCCACCGGGTTCACCGCGCTCGCGAACGCCGGGAGCATGTCCCTGATCTTGTCCTGCAGGGCCGCGGACAGCGCGGGCACCGTGAGCCCCTCGTCGGCGAGCAGGTCGGACAGCTCCACCCCGACGCCCCCGGAGTTGGTGATGATCCCGACCCGGGTACCGGCCGGCAGCGGCTGGGCGTCCAGTGCCCTGGCCGCGTCGAGCAGTTCCTGTCCCGATCGCACCTCGACGATGCCGGCCTGGGCGAACACCCCGTGCCATACCGCCTCCGAGCCGGCCAGCGCGGCGGTGTGCGATGCGGCCGCCCGCGCCCCGGCCTCCGAGCGCCCGGTCTTGGCCACGATCACGGGTTTGCGCGGCGTGGTGAGACGGGCCTGCTCGACGAACGCGCGCCCGTCGGCGAGGGACTCCAGCAGGAAGCACAGCGTCTCCGAGGCGGGGTCGTCCGACAGCTCGGTGAGCAGCTCGGCGATCGTCACGTCGCAGGTGTTGCCGGGCGCGAGGATCTTGGCGAAGCGGGCGCGCTCGTCGGTGGCGAGTGAGTAGATCGCCATACCGTAGGCGCCGGACTGGCTGACCAGGCTGATCCCGCCGCCGCCCCGGGGCAGCCCGGCCGCCATCGAGGCGTTGAGCGGCAGGTCGCAGTTCTGGATGCCGAAGCAGTTGGGCCCGATCACCCGCACCGGCTCGCCCGGTGCACTGCCGGCCGCCGCCACCAGCTCGGCCTGCAACGCGGCGCCGTCGACGCCGGTCTCGGCGAAGCCGCCCGACAGCACGACCATCGCGCGGACGCCCTTGGCTGCGGCGTCGGCCGCCACCGCAGGCACCGCGGAGGCGGGCACCGCAACGATGGCCAGGTCGATCTCGCCCTCGATGTCGAGCAGCGAGCCGCCACCGCGCACCGGCACGACCTCACCGGGGAAGGACTCCAGGTTGCGAACCAGCAGGTTGCCCAGTGTTCCGGCCCGGTCCGATGCCCCGACCAGGGCTACCCGACGAGGCGAGAACAGCGCGTCTAGTAGGCGCATGTGGACCCCTGGTCGTCGGTGTGGAAGCGGCGCTTCAGCTCGTCGGGCCCGAACTCGAGGCGCCGTACCCCTAGCGGGTCGACGGCGCGCAGCGCGGCGAGCTCGTCGATGCCGGGTGGGGGCAGCAGGCCGTCGGTCAGCTCGACGCGAAGCTCGAACCGCGTGGCGTCCGCGACGTCCTGCAGGGTCACGTCCGGCCAGAGGGCCCGGAGCCGGGCGTGCCCGGTCTGGTCGTAGTCGAACATGCCCAGCTCGGTGATCAGCCACTTCGGACCGCCGCCGGTGTAGCCGAGCTCTGCGCGCGATCCCGACGGTGTCACGTGGCCGATGTCGGTGAGGAAGTCCAGCTTCGGGACCAGTGTGCGCCCGGACCGGTGCTTCGCCGTCCACAGCGTGAGCGACCCGATCGTGGCCGAGATGTTGCAGCCACCACCCCCGCCGCCCAGCTTGATCTTCGGCTTGGCGATGTCGCCGATGACGGTGACGTTGGTATTGCCGTAGCCGTCGATCTGCCCGCCGGACAGGAACATGCGGTCCACCGCACCCCGGCATGCGGCGTCGAAGAACTCCTCGAATCGCATCCGGTAGACGGCGTCGCGGTGCAGCGCCAGGTCGTTGCTGGTGGGGGGGATGAAGACCGGATCGGGATTGACGGCGTAGGTCGCGCCCTCCACCAGCAGGATGTCGCGGGCGTGGGTGCGCTTGGCCACGTGCATCGCCACCTGCGCGCACGGGCTGGCGAACCCGTGGAAGACGACCTCGCGGTCCTGGATCGTGCGGGCCAGCGCCACCGTGAACCACTCGTCGATCGACCAGCCTTCGGTGACGCTCTGCGTCGATTCACTCGTCCGCTCGCTCACCTGAACAGCTCCTGCCAGTCGGTTGTGGAGATCGACCAGCCCACCAGCCGTTCCGGATCCACGTCGCGGCGGTAGGCGTCCTCGCCGGCGTACACGTAGCGGTCGAGGTAGGCGGCGAGCTCGCTGCCCCCGGCGCTCGCGGCGGCGATGTAGGCCGCCAGGTGCGGCCGGTCGTAGGCATAGCCGGGATAGCACGACGAGGGGTGCGCCCCGTAGGGCACCTCCGCCACGGCGGCCACCAGGTGTGCCGGGATGACGACCCCGGCGGCTGCGACCTCGTCGGTCGACGCCAGCCGATCCACCGTTGCCACCACCATCGCCGAGGCCGCCGCGAAGCGCTCGTCGAGGACGTAGGGCTGGTCGAGGTGCAGGTTCCCGTGCCGGTCGCCCAGCGGGGCGTGAATCAGTGCGACGTCCGGCGCCAGCGGCGGTACCGCGACCAGTTCCTCGTCCGTGAACGGGCAGCGCACACGGCCGTATTCTCCGTGCAGCACGCCGATGTCGGTGCCCTTCACCCCGCGTACCGGCAGGAACGGCAGGCCCATCTCGGCTGCGCGCAGCTGCGCCAGCATGGTGACGCAGCAGCTCTCCTTCATCTCGATGGTTCCGGTCTCGGCCGCGCGCCGGTAGGCGGGCGCGAGGCCGAGGTCCTGCTCGAAGCCCACGTAGCTCTCCTCGCAGATGCCGACCGCGCCGGCCGCCACGAGAAGGTCCACGTCGATGCCGTGGGCGGAGCCGATCACGTGCAGGTTCCGGCGACCCTGGCGAAGAAGCTCGCGGACCAGCGCCATCGGCAGCCGGGCGGACAGCCCGCCGCCCAGGGCGAGCAGCGCGCCGTCGGCGATCCGCGCCACCGCGCTGGACA
>JBKJPD010000244.1:0-3164 GCA_046595345.1 Pseudonocardia sp. | reverse complement strand
GCGGTGAAGCCACCGATCATGGCGGACAGTCGCCGCATCCACCGGTGGCCGGCTCGCCGCTCAGGGCCGGTGCGAGATCTCGGACGGCTCACACGCCATGATGGCGTCGTGCTCTCTTTCGGTCGTAGGGCCGTAGCTGTGATCAGTTTCGTCCTCTTGATCGCCGCTGCGTCGTGCACGAGCCAGGCCCCGGTCCCGGTCCCGCCGACTGAGCCACCGCACCCCCTGTCGGTCGGCCCACCCGTAGTGGCCGCGGGCACACCCGACTGGCAGCTGTCGAGGCCGGGGTCCGAGCACGCCATCGAGGGCTTCGCCGACCGGGTGAGCGTGCTGCCCGGGGAGACGGTCCGGTTGTTCGTCTCGACCGAGTCGGCCGGCTTCACCGTCACCGCATTCCGGGTCGGGAACTACCAGAAGGCGGACGCCCAGGCGGTGTGGACGTCCCCCCGCCAGACCGGCGGCGTGCAGGCGGCTGCGGTGGTGTCGAAGCCGACGAACACGGTTGTCGCGCCGTGGCATCCGTCCCTGACGGTGGACACCGGTGGATGGCCGCCCGGGGACTACCTCCTGCGCCTGGACAGCGAGACCGGAGACCAGCGCTTCGTCCCGCTGACGGTGCGAACTGCGTCGAACGTCGGCCGGGTGGTCGTGATCAACGCCGTGACCACATGGCAGGCCTACAACCAATGGGGCGGCTACAGCCTCTACAAGGGCCCCGACGGGAAGCGGCCCAGCCGCGCGCGGGCTGTCAGCTTCGACCGCCCCTACGAGGCCGGGATGCAGGGTGCCGGCCAGTTCCTGGAGTTCGAACTCGGATTCCTGCGGGTGGCCGAGCGCGCCGGGGTACCACTCGGGTACGCGACCGACACCGACCTGCACGCCGATCCCCATCTCCTCGACGGAGCACGGGCCGTGGTCACCCTCGGCCACGACGAGTACTGGACCACCGCGATGCGCGCCGCGGCGACCGCCGCCCGCGACCGCGGCGTGAACCTGGCCTTCTTCGGCGGCAACGAGGTCTACCGACACATGCGCTTCGCCGCCACCCCCCTCGGCGACAACCGCCTGGAGATCAACTACAAGTCAGCGGCAGAAGACCCGATCAGCACGACAGACCCGTCGGAGTCCACCCAGGACTGGCGCCAACCACCCGATCCACGGCCGGAGAGCGTCCTTGTCGGCGGCTACTACAGCTGTTTCCCCGGCCGTGCCGACCTGGTGGCATCAAACGCCTCGAACTGGCTGCTCACCGGCATCGTCCGCGAAGGCGAGCACCTACCCGCGGTGGTGGGCATCGAGTACTCGAAGGTCAACCTGTCGGTTCCGACCCCACGCCCGATCGAGGTGCTGTTCCACTCTCCCGTCACCTGCGGGACGACGAAGCGCCGCGAGTTCTCCGATGTCACGTATTACACGACCCACAGCGGTGCCGGGGTGTTCTCCAGCGGCACCCAGGACTGGGTCTGCGGCATGGACCCTGACTGCAAAGGCGGCGGCGGAAACGGCCGCGTCGGGCAGGTGCTCGACGCGATCAGCACACGGCTGCTGCAGCAGTTCGCGGACGGCCCGGCCGGTGTAGCCCATCCCGCCATCGACAACCTCGCCAGTCTCGGCATCGACCAGACGAACGCCGTACCGCCACCACCCGACCCCGGCTGATGGCGCACCAGGGCCATGACCTGGGCAGGCGAGGTGGCCACCGCCCGGCCGGCCACCAACCCAGTGGGACCAGACCGATCAGACTCTGTGTTCGGCGGCCGATGAGGGAGCTCGTGCGGCGGTCAGTGGTGGGGCGGTGGTCCCAGCAACTCGACGGCGTGGCGGGCGGCGGCGTGGCCGAGCGCAACGGGGTCGATCGGACCGGGGTCGGGAAGGCGCAGCTCCGCAGCGGCTTGGCCGACCTCGGCTGCGAAGTCTTCGAAGCCGGCCGGGGTGGTGATCTGCAGCGCTCGTAGCGGCTGGTCGGGTCCGACGAGGAAGGTGTGTGGTCGGTTGACGGGGAGCAGCACGAAGTCGCCCGGACCGGCATCGAAGGCTTGCTCACCGCATCGGAACTGAGCATGTCCCGCCAGCACGTAGAACGCTTCGTCCTCGGCCAGGTGACGATGCACGGGAGGGGCGAAGCCGGCGGGGTTGAGGAACTCGACGACGGTGAGCGCACCGCGGGTATGGGCGCCCGCGGTCTTGATCGTGGCGAGGTTGCCGAGGAACCACAGGGCCTCCCCCTCGCCGGAACGCAGGAGGTAGGGCTGAACGGGGGTGGAGGTCGTCATGACCGCCTCTCCGATTTAGATGTACGTTGTCTATCGAATAGAGGTGAGTATGCTCATCTCGTGTCCGATGTCAACAGCGACCGCCGCACCTATCACTCGCCCGTCCGAGCCGAGTCGGCACTGCGAACCAGACAAGCGATCGTGACAGCGGCCAGCCAGCTGTTCGTCGAGCGCGGCTACACAGCATCGTCGCTGCGCGACGTCGCCGAGATCGCCGGCGTCGCACGGCCCACCGTGGCCGCAGCCTTCGGCTCCAAACCCGCCCTGCTGCGTCAGGTCCTCGACGAAGCCCTCGCTGGTGATGACCAACCCGCACCCGTTGCACAACGACCATGGTTCGCCCCGGTGTGGCAGGCAACCCACCCATCCGCCGTGCTCACCGCGTACGCCGGGGTGTGCACGCTGATGAGCCGGCGGGCGGCGCGAATCTTCGAAGTGGTGCACCGCGCTGCCGGCGAGGCAACCGAGATCGCCGAACTGTGGGAAACGCTGACCCGCAATCGGCGCGCAGGCGCGGACATGGTCGTCCGGCGGGTCAGCGAGACCGGTCCGTTGCGCCCCGGGCTGACCGTCGATCACGCCGTCGACAGCCTGTGGACCCTCAACGACACCGCCCACTACGCAAGCCTCGTCCTGGAACGTCACTGGTCCGAACCCGACTACCAACAGTGGCTGGGCAGGCAGATGTGCGCCGCACTGCTCAACGCCCACGCATGACCTACACCAGCCGTCGGCCGGCTCGCTCCCACGAAGGGGTTGACACAGGCCTCGCCACCGAGGACCTCGTGGGTATGTTCCACGAGATGGGCCTCGACACCGGCCAGGACCTGCCCGCCGTGGTCGAGGCGCCGCGCCGCGCGCAGACCGTTCTCGGCCGCACCCTCACCAGCC
>JBKJPD010000003.1:0-3906 GCA_046595345.1 Pseudonocardia sp. | reverse complement strand
GCCCCGGGAGCGGCGAGCCGGTCCCGCCCCACCAGCCCGACGCTCCCGGCACTGCCCCGCCCTACGACCAGAGTGCGGACCCGCGGGCCCAGCAGCAGCACGGGCAGCAGCCTGACTACCAGCAGCAGTACGGGCAGAACGCCGCGCAGTCCCCGCCCCCGTACGACCAGCAGCAGTACGCCCAGCAGCAGTACGCCCAGCCGTACGACCAGCAGCAGTACGCCCAGCAGCAGTACCCGCCGCAGCAGTACGGCCAGCAGCAGTACCCGCCGCAGGCCTACGGCCAACCCGGCTACGGCCAGCCCTACGCCCCGATTGCGGCGCCCACGAACACGATGGCGATCCTCTCCCTGATCTTCGCCTTCGTCTTTCCCCCGCTCGGGCTCGTCTTCGGATTCATCGGCCGCAGCCAGATCAAGCGCACCGGAGAGTCGGGCGATGGGCTCGCACTGGCAGGCCTCATCGTCGGGGGGGTCTTCACCCTGCTCATCGTCCTCTATTTCGTATTTGTGATCATCATCTTGGCGACGCTGGGGAGCAGCATCTCCCAACTGCCGAGCAGCTACCCGTTCCCGACGCGCTGACCGGGTATGACACACGAAGCGAGCGGTCCACACGTCGTCCCGGACGACGCCGAGAGCCGACCCGCCGGGCCAGGCGTCGAGCCCACCGACGCCGAGTTGTCACGCACCCTGATCGCCGCGGTCCGCACCGCTGCCCTGGCCACCCTCGGCGACGGCGGGTTCCCGTTCGGATCGCTGGTCAGCCATGCACTCGACGCCACAGGCCGCCCGTTGCTGCTGCTCAGCGACCTGGCCGAGCACACCCGCAACCTGGCCGCCGATCCGCGTGCGTCGGTGATGGCAGTCGAGGCGGGCGACGGCGACCCGCTCGCACTCGCCCGGGTCACGATCGTCGGCCGGGTCGCGGAGGTGCCCGACGACGAGCGCGACGCTGCGCTGGGCACCTACCTCGAGACACACCCCGGTGCGTTCTACGCCAGGTTCTCCGACTTCCGTCTCTACCGCCTCGACGTGACGTCGGTGCGCTATGTCGGCGGGTTCGGTCGGATGAGCTGGGTCGGCGCCGAGCACTATTCAGCCGCCGAACCCGACCCGCTGCGCCCGCACGCCGCCCGGATCGTCGAGCATATGAACGACGACCACGCCGACGCGCTCGTCACGTTCTGCCGGGTGTTCGGTGACCGCGCGGGGACGGTCGAGGCGCGCATGGTCGACGTCGACCGTTACGGCTTCGCCGTGCTTGCCGCCGACGCGCCGGGCGGAGACCCGACGGCGATCCGGCTGCACTTCGACAGCCGGGTCGACACCGCCGACGGCGTCCGCGCGGCGATGATCGGGCTCATCCGGAAAGCCCGCGCCGCCTGACGGTCCGACACCGGTGATCCGGACGATCTCGGCCTCCGGTGGCGCTCCGCGGGGCCCGACGAAACCGCCGCGGCTGTTCGTCGTCTGACCCGCACGCCGCCGTCAGAAGCCCAGCTTCCGCAGCTGGCGCGGGTCGCCCTGCCAGTCCTTCGCGATCTTGACATGCAGGTCGAGGAAGATCTTCGTGCCCAGCAGCTTCTCGATCTGGATCCGGGAGTCGGTGCCGACCTGGCGCAGTCGCTCGCCGCCCTTACCGATCACGATGCCCTTCTGGCTGGACCGCTCGACGTAGATGTTGGCGTGCACGTTGAGCATCGGCTCGGACTTGGGATGGCGGCCCTCGCGTGGCCCCATCTCCTCGATGACCACGGCGATCGAGTGCGGCAGCTCGTCGCGGACGCCCTCCAGTGCGGCCTCGCGGATGAGCTCGGCGACGAGGATCTCCTCCGGCTCGTCGGTGAGGTCCCCGTCGGGGTAGAGCGGCGAACCCTCCGGGAGGCGGGCGACGAGCAGGTCGGCGAGCAGGTTCACCTGGAACCCGTCGACCGCCGAGCACGGCAGGATCTCCGCACAGGGCACCTCGCACCTGGCCATCAGTGCGGTGAGCTCGGTGAGCCGGGCGATGATCTGCTCGGGCGCCGCGATGTCGGTCTTGGTGACGACGCCGAACACCGGCGTGCGCTCGGCCACCGACCGCAGCTCGTTGACGATGAACTCGTCGCCGCGGCCGACCGGGATGTCCGCAGGTACGCAGAAGCCGATGACGTCGACCTCCGCCCAGGTCTCGCGGACCACGTCGTTGAGCCGGCTGCCGAGCAACGTGCGCGGTTTGTGCAGGCCCGGGGTGTCGATCACGATGAGCTGCGCGTCGGGGCGATGCAGGATCCCCCGGATGGCGTGGCGGGTGGTCTGCGGGCGGCTCGACGTGATGGCGATCTTGGAGCCGATCAGCGCGTTGGTCAGCGTCGACTTGCCGGCGTTGGGGCGCCCGACGAAGCAGGCGAACCCGGACCGGTAACCGTCGGCTACTTCGGCGAACTCACTCATGCTGCGCTCCACTCGGGTCGTGCGTGGTCATCGCTGTCCGGACAAGGTTTCCGCGCACGGGCGCGGTCACCTGCTCACCAACGGGGCGAGGCGCTCGCCGGTGAGGCGCTCCAGGATCTCCCGGCCGATCGGTAGGGCGGCGGTGGCAGCGGGTGATGGGGCGTTGAGCACGTGCAGCACCGATCCGGGGCCTGCCCTGCCACCGAGGCCGGGCTGGTCCAGGAAGAGGAAGTCGTCCACCAGCGTGCCGTCCGGCCTGACGGCCTGGGCGCGCACCCCGGCGCCCGCCGGGGAGAGATCCGCCGCCCGGACGTCGGGGAGCATGCGCTGGATCTGCTTGACCATCGCCTCGCGCGACAGCGAGCGGTGCATCTCGGCCAAGCCGTAACGCCAGTGCTCCCTCGCGAGCCGCAGCATCCCCGGGGAGGTGATCGTCGACAGGAACTCCTTGGGCTTGACCGTGCCCCACGAGTACCCCTCGCGGGCCAGCGCGAGCACGGCGTTCGGGCCGGCATGCACATGCCCGTCGATGCCCCGGGTGGCGTGCACCCCGAGAAACGGGAACGCCGGGTCCGGCACCGGATAGATCAGGCCCTTCACCAGCGACGCGGCCCGCGCACTGAAGCCGGAGTATTCGCCGCGGAACGGGATGATGCGGATCCCCGGGTCGGCGCCGGAGGCCTTCGCCACCTCGTCGCTGCGCAACCCGGCGCAGACGACCACCTGCGAGCCGAGCAGGTCGCCGCTGTCGGTGCGTACCACGACGTCCTCGCGGCGACGTACCAGTTGCCGTACGGCACGGCCGAGGTGGACCTCGCCGCCGTCCTTCGTGACCAGCTCGCCGATCTTCTCGGCGACCATGCGGTAGTCACAGATGCCGGTGGACGGCACGTGCAGCGCCGCGATCCCACGGACGTGCGGCTCGTACACCCGCATGCCCGCCTGGTCGAGCATGTGCACCTCGACACCGTTGGCCGCGCCGCGGCGCACCAGCTCGGCAATCCGGGGCAGCTCCTCGGCCTCGGTGGCGACCACCAGCTTGCCGCTGACCTCGTGCGGCAGGTCGTACTCGCGGCAGAACGCGACGGTCTCCGCGCAGCCCGCCACCGCAAGGCGCGCCTTGAGCCCGCCGGGCGCGTAGTACAGCCCGGAGTGGATGACGTTGGAGTTGTTGCCGGTCTGATGCTTCGCGAGCTGCTGCTCACGCTCGACGACCGCGACGGACCGTCCGGTGCGGGCCACGGCGTGCGCGGTGGCAAGGCCGACGATGCCGCCGCCGACGACCACGACGTCGAACCGTGGCGTCGCAGAGAAATGGGGCGTCGCAGCGAAATGGGGGGTGGTGGGCAGGGTCATCCGGACGGCTCCGGGTCCAGGATGGCGAGCCCGACCCCTCGGGCACCGTGCTCGACAGGGTCGGGCTCGCCATCCTGGACCCGGAGCCGTCCGGATGACCCTGCCCACCACCCCC
>JBKJPD010000654.1:0-4286 GCA_046595345.1 Pseudonocardia sp. | reverse complement strand
GGCCATCCGCCGCGGTAGCTTCAGCTCCGTCCGCGACCTGACCCACGCCATTACCGCGTTCATCGACGGCTGGAACGAACGCTGCGCACCGTTTGTCTGGACCAAAAATGCGGACACGAGCATCGCGAAAGCGCACCGTAAACCTACTTCCAGCACGCGACACTAGCGTCCCTGCTTGTGATCGACACCGGGCCCCAGCGGCTCTCCCCCACCCCACCGGCGACGCTCGTCCCGGCCATGCGCCTTGACCAGCGCCTGACCGACCCGCCCGCCTGGATCACGCCTGGTCAACGAGTCGCCTGCCCATATCCGCCCGATCTTCGGCGAGTACTACGGCGACCCCTGGTGATGCTGCCGGACGTCGGCAGTGAGCCAGGCAACGAGCCCCTGTGCGTCGATTTCGGTCTTGAGACCAAGACCGATTCTGGGAGAGCCGCCCGTTGTCGGAGCGCCCGCGCGATGACCGACGGTCACTCAGTCGCCGCTGGCTCGGTCACCCCCGTGTCGTCGGACCGGGCACGGGGAATGGAGGTGAGTCGCACCAGAAGCGCGCGCAGCTGTCTCAGCTCGGTCTCGCCGAGCTCACGCGCGGCGCACTCGTCGAGGGCGTGCAGGGCATCGATGACCCGCCGTCGACGACGGCGTCCCGCCGGTGTGGTGTGGATGAGCTTGTCGCGCGCGGAGTCCGGGTCGCGTTCCAGTGCGACCATCTCGGCGGCGGCCAGCTCTCGGACCACGACGTGGATGCGCTGGCGGCTGACCTGCATCCGTCGGGCCAGCCGGCTGGGGCTGATCGGCTCGTCGGCGAGGTAGGACATCACCATCGACGCCCCGGGGCTCAACGCGCGCTCACCGGCCTCGGCGCTGCGGACCTCGAGGTCGTCGGCGAACCAGCGGAACCCATCGCGCAGCAGCTCGGCCGTGGTGCGCTCGGCCGGTCCTGTCGCCAACTGCTTGCCTCCCGTGCTCGCGCGGTGCGGTGCTAGCCTAATGTCAATATAGTTGACGAAAATCGGGGTGTGTGGTGGCCGGTCCGGACAGTGCTATCGAGGTGCCCAGCAACTGGGGACGGTGGGGCGCCGACGACGAGCTCGGCACCCTCAACCTGATCACCGACGAGGTGCGCGCTCGGGCCGTGGCGCAGGCACGGACCGGGCGGTCGGTTTCGCTTGCCATACCGATCGATCCGGCATCGATGCTGGGCGGGCCGTTCGCACCACCCACACCCTCGTCGCCCCCGGTCCAGCAGGCCATGCTCTACACCGGGACACCGCCGATCGCCATGGCCGAGGTGCTGGTCCTGACCCCCCACCACACCGGCCTCACCCACCTCGACGCAGTGGTGCACATACCCGTCGACGGGCACATCTACCCCGGGCGCCCACTGACCGAGGCCGTGACCCAGACCGGGGGGATCCGGCACGGGTCGACCACGGCGTTCGCCGACGGCTTCATCACCCGGGGGATCCTGCTCGATCTGGCCCCCGGCGCCCGACTGCCCCCGGCGCACCCGGTCACCGGCGCCGACCTCGACACCGCGGAACGACGCAGCGGGGTGCGCGTCGAGCCCGGTGACGCGCTGGTGGTCCGAGGCGGCTGGTCAGCCTCGCGGGACCTGGGCACCCCGATGCCCGGCATGACCGTAGATGCGGTGGCCTGGATGCACCGCCGCGATGTCGCCGTCTACGCCGGCGACATCGGTGACGCCCACCCACCGCTCGACCCGCAGGTTCCGATGCCGCTGCACCAGGTCGGGCTGGCCCGCCTCGGCATGCCGCTTATCGACGTCGCCGAGGTCGACGAACTGGCCGCCGTCTGTTACGAGTTGGACCGCTACGCCTTCCTGCTCAGCATCGCCCCACCCCGCCTGCGCGGAGCCACCGGCGTACCCGTCAACCCGCTCGCCATCTTCTGAAGCGTCCCCCTCGATGACCCTGGCCGAGGCCGGCGGCCGGGCGGGGGGCTATCCACCAACGAGGTGTCCGGTGGTTCTCCGATGGGCTGCCGGAGCGCCTAGGGGCTCCGCAAACACAGAGGAGTTTGGTTGCCATGACGGGTTATGACGTGGATGTCCTCATCGCAGGGGCCGGTCCGGTCGGACTTACTGCGGCATTGCAGCTGGCTCGGTGGGGTGTTTCGGTTCGTTTGGTGGACGCCGCGGCTGGTCCAGCTACGACCAGCCGCGCGCTGGGTAACCACGCCCGCAGCCTGGAAATCTACGATCACCTCGGAATTCTCGGCGACATCGCTCCGCACGGAACGAGGGTCAACGCGTTCATCCGCCATCAAGCTGGCCGCGCGTCTCGGGTCGACTTTGATTTCGGCGACCTGGTGACCCAGTTTCCGTACATGTTCAATATCGATCAGGTCATCATCGAACGCGTGCTTCGTGGATATGCCGCTATGGGCGGGATCGAGGTGGAATGGAACACCAGGCTGGAGTCGTTCCAGCACGACGATGACGCCGTCACGGTCATGTTGCGCAGCGGCGAAGGCTCCGGCGCGGGGCATGAGACCGTGCGTGCACGCTACCTCTGGGGCTGCGACGGTGGACACTCGACCGTCCGCAAGATCCTCCAACTCCCTCTGGCGGGCGAAGCCGCCCACACCTGGCTGATCGCCGATGCGATCGTGCACACCGATCTGGACCGAGATGGCGTGCACTGGCTGTTCCCAGCCGACGGCGCGCTGATGCTGTTTCCATTTCCGGACCCGGGCAAATGGCGACTACTGGACACGACCGGCGAAGGAGAGCCCGAGCATCCCGAGCAGATCGCTCGGGCCTTCAGCACCAAGTTGTCGCAGGCTCTGGGACGGGACACCATCGTGGACAGCCCCAGCTGGGCGTCGAAGTTCACCATCCAGCAGCGCGCGGTACCCGCGATGCACCTCGGGCGGTGTTTCGTCTCCGGTGACGCCGCTCATGTCCACTCCCCCGCATCCGGGCAGGGCCTCAACACCGGCATCCAGGACGCGTACAACCTGGCCTGGAAGCTGGCCATGGTCGTACACGGCCACGCCGATGGCGTGCTGCTCGATACCTACGATGCCGAGCGTGTTCCCATTGGCCAGGCCCTGCTCGCCTCCACCAGGGAGGTCATGGACACGGCCATGGTCGACACCACCACCGGGGACACCCGGGACTCCGATCGTGGCTTCGCGCGCCAGCTCATCCGGAACATGTCGGGTCTGAGCATCGCTTACCGCCAGAGCCCGCTCACGGTGCCGGACGACGAGTCAGGTGAAGGTCCACGACCTGGCCAGCGGCTCACCCAGATCTCCGCCGCCGATGCTCAATCACCCGGTTGGGTGGCACTGCGCGCGTTGCTCAGGACTTCAGCCTGGCATCTGCTCGTTTTCGCCGGGAGCAGGCACTCCCCAAATCAGGATCAGGTCACCGCCAAGACCGAATCGCTAGCGTCCTGGCTACACACGGTCACAGTCAGTCGGGGTCAGCCGGCTCAGAATGACTATGGGGTGCGGGATTCCGACGGCCGGGTCCACGACGCGCTCGCCGCGACGGACGGCGACTGGATCCTCGTTCGTCCCGATGGCTACCTCAGCGCTCGGGGCACCGGGGACGCCAGTCTCCGTGACGCCCTGGACCGATTGTCCGGCCTTTACATGCGGAAGTCGCCACGCACATGATCAGCCAGATGCGAGCGGGACTTACCCAGCCGATGTCGCCGCCATCCTCGCCGAATGCAACGATCGCCATCGGTGGAAGGACGACCCTCGCCGTCGCGGAACGCCTGCACTACATCACGGCCGAGGTAGCCGCGCGAGCTGCCGCCGAAGTACGCGACGGAGTCGAGCTCGACCGAGCACTGGACCCGATCACGCGATGACCCCCGCCCCCGGGCCGGTGTCGTCCGGGTCCGTGCCGTCGAACTGGGGCCGCTGGGGCAGCGACGACGGGCGCGGCACCCTTGAACCACATCACCAGGCGTTCGTAGCGTTGGGTCACGCCATCCGGGCGGGCGAAGGTCGAGCTGTCAGGTGCGCCGGAGAACAGGAATGCGTCCGATGCCAGGCGAAGGCCGAGCGCCGCGCACCGCGCCCGGCACCGCTCGATGTGCTCGCGCAGGACGACCACGGTCTCGGCGTCGAGCGCGACGCGACGCTGCTGGTGGCTCTTGAGTTCGGCCTCGACGAGCTGCCCGTGCTCCTTGCGGATCGCCCGGCGCAACCACACCGTCTCGCGGCCTTCGTCGAGGTTCACCGCCGACAGGCGGACCGCGCACAGCTCGCCGCGCCGCGCGCCGGTGGTCATCGCCGTCCAGACC
>JBKJPD010000475.1:0-5291 GCA_046595345.1 Pseudonocardia sp. | reverse complement strand
GGCGAGGGCGTCCCACCATCGTTCCTCGTCGTCGAGGTCGTGCTCGGGGGCCACCGGCTCCTCATCGACGACGAGCGCGAAACCGTCCACCACACCGACCGCGGTCAGCACCTCCCGCGGTACCCGCGCCGCAAGCCCGGCATCGATCACGTCGAGGGGTGCGTCGGCGGCCAGCAGTGGGCGCAGCGCGGCGTCGGGCAGCATCAGCTCGTCGGCGCGGGCGGCGCGTCCGTCGGCGTCGGGTAGGGCGAGGGCGCCCAGCGTCGCCGGGTTGCTCCCGTGCTCGGCCACGAGCACGAGCACGGCGGTGGCAAGCGGTTCGGCGTCGAGCCCGGCGTCGGCGTCGTCCACGGAACGGTCGACGGCCAAGGCGAGCGCGGGGTGCTGAAGCAGCGAGCCGGGGTCGGCGACGGTGGCCCCGAGCCGAAGCAGCAGGGGATGCACCACGAGCGGATCAGCGATGTACAGCCCCGGCAATCCCAACGCCGCCACCAACGCCACGCCCCCACCGCCGGGTTTGGCGTTCGGGGTCCGAACAGCGGCACGGTCGGGATCGGCGGGGGGAAGCAGGACTGTGCCGGGGCCGGCCGCCGTGCGGCCGTCCGCCAGCGGAACCGGTAGGGCACGCAGGTCGTCCACCAGGCCGGGGACCGTCTCGGCCAGCGGCTCCAGCTCGGCGTACACCGCGCGCCACCACGACGGCGGGCGCTCGACGCCGAACAGGCGCGAAACCATCTCCGCCGCGCCCAGCCGGTGCACGCCGAGCTCGGTCGCCGGAGCCACCCGCGCGGCGATCAGGCGGTCGAACCCGGCCTCGGCGAGCAGGACGGACAGCCGTGGGTCGGCGCCGGGCAGGTCGAGCCACTCCGCACGGCCGGGCGCGAGCTCACCGCCCCCCGCGGCCGGCAGCCAGGCCGCGCCGCGCAGTGCGCCGATCACGAGATCGCGCAGATCACCGTGCAGCTCGGAGCGGGGGAATCCCGGCTCGGGAACCAGCATGAGCCGGTGCTCGGGCGCAACGGCGCGGACGAGATCGAGATGGGCCGCGGCGGCACCGGCCAGCACGCTGTCGGTGGCCGGCCCCGGGCGGACGCGCCGACGGTCGGGTTCCAGCGGCAGGGTCGCGATCAACCGCGCTGCGAAGGCGAGCCGTTCCGCGGTGGTGGTGGGGGCGTGCGCCACGTCGTCGCCCAACGGCTCGGGGGTGCCGTCGGCGGCGAGCGGGAGTGCCCACGTCACGGACCAGACCCGGCGGGCGCGCTGTTCGACGGCCCGGTCCACCGCATCGTCGTCAAGGGTGCCGGCGCGGCGGGCCAGCAACCAGCGGCGGTCACCGATCATCACCTCGGCGCCCGGGCCGTCCACCCGGTGCAGCACGACGCCGTCGACGGAGATCTCGACGAGTCCGGGCAGCGCCAGCAGAAGATCGGGGGCGGTGTCGCGGGCGTGGGCCAGCAGCGCGCCCGCGTCGACACCGGGACGCAGGGGCAGGCGCACCTCGGTCGCGAAACCGGCGGGCGGCTCCTCGTCGCACACCCAGGCGAGGCGCAACACCGGCGGTTCGTCGCGGCGGGCCAGCTCGGCGGCCGGGCCGGGCAGCTCCGCCACGGCCTTCGCGGTGCGATCGGCCGAGAACGCGATGCCACCGGTCGTGCTCACCACGCGTGGGGCGTCGGACACCGCGAGGACCGCGGCGAACCCGACGCCGAACCGGCCGACCGATCCGGGGCTGTCCCGCTTCGCAGACGCCCGCAGTGAGGCGAGCGCCTCGACCCCGGCGGCGTCGAGCGGGGTGCCGGTGTTGGCGACGCGCAGTTCCCCGTCGACGATCATCACCTGCAGGCGGCCCGTGCCGGCCCCGGCCGCGTCCGCCGCGTTCTGGGCCAGCTCCACGAACCACGCGTCGGCGTAGCCGCCCAGGCGCAGGTCTTCCTCTGCGTTGGCGTCCTCCCGGAAGCGGGTGGGCGAGGACGCCCAGGAGTCGAGTACCGCGGCGCGCAGCGCGGAGGTACCGAACGGATCAGGCATCACGCCGGATCCCGTCCGGTGAGATGACGCTCAGCGCGTTTGCGCGAAGATCGAACAGCGCTGACGGTGATCTCGCGCCGCGTGCCCGGTGCCGGGCCGGTCACGACGGGCGTACGGCCTCTGCTGTATCGATTGCTGTGTCGATCTCGAGGTCGACGCCGTCGTCGTAGGCGAGCTCGGCGACCGTGACCGGCGAGGCCGGCTCGACCTGCACGTCGGAGTGGGCGCCGCAGCCGAACCCGACCTCGACGACCGCGCCGTCGGCCGGGGCGTACGCGTTGCCACAGGCCCCGAACGCACCGCGCATCGACCCGGCCAGCGGCAGGAAGAACCCGCAGGTGCCGCAGTGGGCGGGCGCGGCACGGGCCATCTCCGAGCTCGGGCCGAATGCGCCCTCGTGCCAGCGCTGGGCAGCGTCCTCGCGGCCGGACCGGGACAGCACCCGCAGGCGGCCGATCCCGATCTCGACGGCGACCTCCTCAACGGCCGGGTCGTCGGAGGCGACGTACCCGGGCACGAGGCGATCATCGCCGTCGGGGGACGGGAGCAGGTCGCCGATGCCGAGGTCCCCCGGGCGGATCCGCTGATCCCACGGCAGCCAGGCCGGGGCGAGGATCGCGCCGGCTCCCGGGACGAGCACGACCTCGCTGACCGTGACCGGGGCATCGTCGCCCCCGCAGGACAGCGTGACCGACCAGCGCCAGCCGCGGTACCCGCTCTGGGTGGCCGCGAAGTAGTGCGTGAGGGCGCCGGGATCCTCGGCGACGGCCTCCAGGTGCTCCCCGACCGCGGTGCCGGCGGCCTCGGCTCCGAGGGCGGCCTCCGCACCGGGACCGAGATCGGATGCGGCCTCGGCGACTGCGGCGGCGCGGGCGACGGCCACCGCGTCACGAGCCGGGCGGGCGGGTCGACGGTCGGTAGGGCGCTCACCGCGTCGATTGTGCCACCCTTCGCACCGTGAGCTTCGCGCGCGCACTCGTCGCCATGCTGGTCCTGATATCGGCGGGGTGCACAACCGCCACCGCCGAGCCGGTCGCGGCCCCTGCCGTGCAGCTGCTGCACCCGGAGGTGCTGGCCGAGTCAGCGCACGACACCACCGCTTTCACCGAGGGCCTGGAGCTGGCCGACGGGTCGCTCTACGAGAGCACCGGACTCGTGGGCGGCTCACAGCTCCGGGAACTCGACCCACTCACCGGCGCCGTACGCCGTGCCGTCCAGCTACCGGGCCGGCTGTTCGGCGAAGGCCTCACCGTCGTGGGCGACCGGATCTGGCAGCTCAGCTGGCGTGACGGCGTCGCGCTGGAGTGGGACCGGGCCACGTTCACGCTGCTGCGGCAGGTGCCCCTGAACGGGGAGGGCTGGGGTCTGTGCCACGACGGCACCCGGCTCGTGCGTAGTGACGGCACCGACCGGCTGCGCTTCCACGACCCCGTCACGTTCGCTGAGAACGGCGGGGTCGCCGTCACGCTGGACGGGCAGCCCGTCACGATGATCAACGAGCTCGAGTGCGTGGACGGGCAGGTCTGGGCCAACATCTGGCAGACCGACCGGATCGTGCGGATCGATCCGGTCGACGGGCGCGTCACCGCCGTGGTCGACGCCGGCGGCCTCCTCGACGCCGACCGCCGCGCGCGCGCCGACGTGCTCAACGGCATCGCAGCCGTCGGGGACGGCGAGTTCCTGCTCACCGGCAAGTTCTGGCCCTCGATGTTCCGCGTCCGCCTCGTCCCGTGACCCGCGGGACGGTACGAATCAGTCGGCGGGTCGCCACGTAACGGCGTCGTACCCGGCCGAGCGCCATCGGGCCGTCCCCGGTCGGCGGGGATGCGCCAGAATGATCGGGTGCCGCGCTCCGAATCCCCCTCGTCCCCCCGCCGCCGCGGGGACAACCGGACCTGGGTCAAGATCGACGCCGTCTCGACGCCCGCGGATGCCGCGCCGTCGCCGGAGTCGCCGCCCGAGCCGTCCCGCTACGAGCCGCGGCGCCGCTACCCGTGGCACGACGACCCCGGCTACGACCCGGCCGCGTACCGCAGGACACCCCCACCGGGAGCCGACGCCCGCAGTGCCGTCGCGTGGACGGCCGCAGGCCCACCACCCGTCGAAACCGCAGACCTGCCTGGCGGGAGCACCGGCCCGCCCGCAACGGGCGTCGTCCCGCCCGCAACCGGGGACCGGCCCGCCCCGCGGCTGCCGCGCAAGTTGACCGTCACGAGGGTGGCGGCGCTACGCAGCCGCGAGATCACCGGGAACGGCATCCGGGCGTTCCACCGGGCAGCCGGCGCCGACGGCGCCGAACGCTCCGGGCTCACGGCACTGACCTACGCCACCATGATGACCTACGCCGTCGATGCGGCCGTGGCCGTCGCACTGGCCAACACCCTGTTCTTCGCCGCGGCCACGGCCGAGAGCAAGACCAATGTGGCGCTCTACCTCGCCATCACGGTTGCCCCGTTCGCCCTGGTCGCGCCTGTGATCGGCCCGATGCTCGACCGCCTGCAACGGGGCAGGCGGGTCGCGCTCGCCGTCTCCTTCACCGGACGGGGTGTGCTCGCGGTCGTGATGGCGTTCAACTACGACACGTGGTTGCTCTACCCGGCCGCGCTCGGCGTGATGGTGCTGGGCAAGTCGTTCCATGTGCTCAAGGCGGCCGTCACCCCGCGGGTGCTGCCGCCCACGATCACGCTGGTCACGACGAACTCCCGGCTCACCACGTTCGGGATGGTCGCGGGGGGCCTGCTCGGCGCGGTCGCGGCTGGGATCGCGGTGCTGTCCGGGTCGCCGGGCGCCTTGTTCTTCACGGCCGCACTGGCGGTGGCGGGAACGGTGCTGTGCCTGCGGATCCCGCGCCGGGTGGAGTCCACCGCGGGTGAGGTGCCGGCCGCTCTGCGCACCACCACCCGGGGCAGGCGGCGACCGATGGGACGCCCGGTGGTGGTGTCGCTGTGGGGCAACGGGTCGATCCGCATCCTCACCGGCTTCCTCACGCTGTTCGTCGCGTTCGTGGTGAAAGACCAGAGCGGCGCGGACGCCAGGGGTCAGCTCCTGCTCATCGGCATCGTCGGTGCGGCAGCCGGGATCGGGTCGTTCACCGGCAACTTCGCGGGGTCGCGCCTGCGGTTCGCCCACTCCGACGGCCTGATCATGTCCTGTATCGGCGCCGCCGTCACCGTCTGCGTGCTGGCCGCCGTGGTGCCGGGCATCGTGACCGCGGCCGTCGTCGGGCTGGTCGCGGCCACGGTGAGCGCGCTGGCCAAGGTGTG
>JBKJPD010000363.1:0-8419 GCA_046595345.1 Pseudonocardia sp. | reverse complement strand
GGGTGGGCCCCACCATCGCCGCGGCCGTGCGTGACTGGTTCAGCATCGATTGGCACCGCGAGGTCGTCCAGAAGTGGCGCGTGGCAGGGGTTCGGATGGTCGACGAGGTCGACGTGTCGGTTCCGCGCACGCTCGACGGGCTTTCGATCGTGGTCACCGGATCGATGGACGGCTACTCGCGTGACGAAGCGAAGGAGGCGATCACTGCGCGTGGTGGTCGCGCCGCAGGATCGGTGTCGAAGAAGACGGCGTTCGTGGTGGCGGGGGACGCTCCGGGGTCCAAGTACGACAAGGCGGTGGAGGTCGGAGTGCCGGTGCTCGACGAGGCGGGCTTCCGCGTGCTGCTGGAGCGCGGGCCGGAGGCGGCGCGGGGGATGGCACGGGAGATCGCCACGACCGATGACCGATCGGCTGCCCGAACGGGTCGGGCCGTTGCTCCCTAAGATCGAACCGGTCGGGGGTCTCCGTGTGGAGGCGGTGCGCCCGGCCGTCGGCGGGCTACTGTCCGCGCATGGGGGTATCGCAGTGCTTCAGGCGGTTCTGAACGGATCGAGGCCGGAGGACGCGCACCCTGCGCTACCCGTGCTCGCGCGGCACCTCGCCCGTGACGCGCGAGCGGTCGCGCGTCTGGGTATCTCGGCGGTACACGTCCACCCGCGTGGGCCCGACTCGCAGGAGACGCTCGACCCGATGCACGTCGGCGACGCGGTGGCCGCCATCCGAGCCGAGGTCCCCGGCATGGAGATCGGTGTCACCACGGGCCGCTGGATCCAGCCCGATCCGCGCAAGCGCATCGAGGCCGTCCTGGCCTGGGGCCACCTGGGTGTCGGCAAGCCGGACGTGTGCTCGGTGAACGTCCACGAGAAGGGCTGGGTGGCCGTGTGCGCCGCGGCCGCGTCCGTCGGCATCGCGGTGGAGCTCGGCGTCTGGACCAGCGGCGACGCCGTCACGCTGCGTATCGCCGGTATTCCCCCGGGCACCCGGCGGGTGCTGGTCGAGTCCACCATGTCCGATCCGGAGATGGCTGTGGCCGAGGCCAGCCGCATCATGCGCGCGCTCGGTTCCAACCCGGGCGCCCCGGTGCTTCTGCACGGCGAGGAGGACGGCGCCTGGCCGGTGCTCCAGTACGCGCTGCAGATGGGCATGGACACCCGGATCGGATTCGAGGACGTGCTGGTGCGACCCGACGGATGGCTTGCCACCGGCAACGACGACCTGGCGAAGGCCGCGCTGGCGATCCGGGTCTGACTGCGCCCGTCTGACCACCGTGTTTGGGTTTCGCAACAGAAACAGCGACCCGGACGTGGTCACCGACGTGGTTCATTGCGCGATGCGCGCAATACCGTCGGGTATATGGGAGTTCTCGACACGATCGGACGGCCCAATTCGGTCGTCGGAAAGATATGGGCGGCCGCGGGATGGTTCACCCAGCCCCTGCTGCCCGACGACCTGCTCGGCACGCTGAACCCGCTGTGGTCCACGACGCAGCCGCACGCGCGGGTGGCCGGACTGCGCCGCGAGACCGCTGACACCACCACGCTGCTGCTGCGCACCGGTACCTCACTCGCCGCGCACCGGCCCGGCCAGTTCGTCGGCATCGGGCTGCGCGTCGACGGGGTGTGGCAGTGGCGCACCTACTCGGTCACCTCCCGCCCGGGCGACGACCTGCTGGCCATCACCGTCACCGCGGTACCCGGCGGGGCACTGTCGGGCCTGCTCGCGCACCGCACCCCGGTCGGTGCACTGCTGCGGATCGGCCCCCCGGCCGGCGAGTTCGTGCTGCCGATACCCACCCCGGAGAAGCTGCTGTTCCTGACCGCCGGCAGCGGCATCACACCGGTCATGGGAATGTTGCGGGAGCTGGCGGCTACCCGTCCCGAGGCGCTGGACGGGGCGGTACTCGTGCACTGCGACCGCACCCCGGCGGACATGATCTTCGGCCTCGAGTTGCGGGCGCTGGCGGCGAGTACCGGCCTGCGGTTCGTCGAGCGGCACACCGCCGTCGACGGCCGGATCACCGCCGACACCCTCACCGGCGTCGTCCCCGACTGGGCGGCGCGCCGGACCTGGGCCTGCGGCCCGGCCGGGCTGCTGGACGCGCTGACCGAGCACTGGGCGCGCGCCGGTGATCCCGACGCGCTGCACATCGAACGTTTCACTCCGCCGACCGTCGTCCTCGACAGCGCAATCGGCGGCCGCGTCCGCTTCACGACCAGCCGGATCACCGCCGCCGCCGGTCCGGGAGTCCCCCTGATGGTGGCGGGCGAGGCGGCCGGCGCGCTGCTGCCCAACGGCTGCCGCATGGGCATCTGCCATACGTGCGTGGGCACGCTGCGCTCCGGCGCGGTACGCGACCTGCGCACCGGTGACCTGCACGACACCCCCGGCGACTCCGTCCGCACCTGTGTCTCCGGTGCCGCGGGCGACGTCGAGATCGAGCTCTAGGAGGCTTGCCATGACCACGAGCACGATGACCCCCGCCGCAACACAACCTGCTGCGACAACCCCTGCTGCGATCACCACCCGTACGGCGGCGCCGAGTGCCACCACCTCGCGCACCGCACCGGGAACCGTGGCGACCTTCTCCAAGGACTTCCCCACCCCGCCGTCGGCGGCCGCGCACCTCACCGACGCGCAGGTCGATGCGCTGGGTGAGGAGCTCGACGTGATCCGCGCCGAGGTCGTCGCCACGCTCGGCGAGGCCGACGCCCGCTATATCCACACGATGATCGCCGTACAGCGCGGTCTCGAGGTGGGGGGCCGCGGTGCGCTGCTGTTCTCGCTGTTCCCGCCCGCATGGGTGGCCGGCACCGCCGCGCTGACCGTGGCCAAGATCCTGGACAACATGGAGCTCGGCCACAACATCCTGCACGGACACTGGGACTGGATGAAGGACCCGAAGATCCACTCGACGACGTGGGAGTGGGACCACGCCTCGCCCAGCGCGTCGTGGCAGAAGTCGCACAACTACGAGCACCACACGTTCACCAACATCCGCGGCAAGGACCGCGACCTGGGCTATGCGATCATGCGCATCACCCCGGAGCAGGAGTGGAAGCCCGCCGACCTGATCCAGCCGCTGACCAACGTGGTCCTCTCACTGATCTTCGAGTGGGGCATCGCGATCTACGACGTCGAGCTGGAGAAGGTCCAGGACGGCAGCAAGCCGTGGTCGCAGGCCAAGTCCGAGCTCAAGACGCTGTGGCGCAAGACCCGCAAGCAGCTCGCCAAGGACTACCTCCTGTTCCCGCTGCTGTCGGGTCCCGGCTTCCTGAGCACGGCCGCCGCGAACCTCACCGCCAACACGCTGCGCAACATCTGGTCACACGCGGTGATCTTCTGCGGGCACTTCCCGGACGGCACGGAGTCGTTCGACGAGGAGCGGCTCGACGGTGAGACGAAGGGCCAGTGGTACGTGCGGCAGATGCTCGGCTCGGCGAACCTGACGGGCAGCCCGCTGTTCCACATCATGACCGGCAACCTGAGCCACCAGATCGAGCACCACCTGTTCCCGGACGTGCCGAGCAACCGTTACGCCGAGATCGCGCCGCGCGTCCGCGAGATCTGCGAGCGCTACGGACTGCCCTACACCGCGGGCTCGCTGCCGAGGCAGTACTCCACGGTGGTGCGCAAGATCGTCCGGCTGGCATTCCCCGGCGGCGGCCCGAAGGCGGCGCCGAGTTCCTGACGTCCGGTCCGCCCGCGATCCGGGCGGGCCGGCGAGAACACCGATCGCCGTTTCGGGCCGACTACCGCGCCACCTGCGCTCCTCGGGCCCGAATCGGCGATCAGGGTGATCCGGGCGCCTGCTCCGCGGTCGGAACGGGCGCCGTCCGCAACGCGATCGCCAGTTCGAGGCGGGCGGCCGGATCGTCGAGCGCATCGCCGACGGTCTCCCGCAGGCCTGCGAGGCGGTAGCGCACGGTCTGCGGGTGCACGTGCAGCGTCGCCGCGGTGACCGTGATGTCGCCGTGGGCGTCGAGCCAGGCCCGCAGCGTCTCCTCCGCCCGTGCGGCCGCCGCCTCCGGTAGCAGACGCAGTGGGCCGAGTGCGCGGGCTCTGATGTCATCGGTGACCTCGGGAGATGCGGCCAGCAGCAGGGCCAGCAGGTGCTCGTCGGCGCGGGCGAGCGTGTCGCCGGACCCCGGCGACAACAACCCCGCCACGTGCAGTGGCCACGCCGCCCGCGCGCGGGCTATCGACCGGTGGGCGTCGGCGGGCTCGACGACCGGCCCGAGCACCGCGGGCCGGTCGCGTAGCCCGGCGCGGATCCGGTCGAGCCAGTCCTGGCGTTCCGGCACGACGATCAGCGCGACGCCGACGGGATCCAGATCGGCCCCGATCGCGGCGGGCAATCGGGTGGCCACGCTCACTGCGTCCTCCACGGCGAGTGCGACGAGCCGCGCGGGAAGCTTCCACCCCGCCGCCGCCGCGACCTGCTCCACCTTCGTGGCCGCCGGCCGCTCCGGCCGGGCCAGCAGTTCGATCAGTGCGTGCCGGCGGGTCTGCAACGATCCCGCGCGGCTCGCCTCCTCGGCGGCCCAGCCGGCCACCGACACCCCGGAGAGCACCTCGATGTAGGTGAACAGCGCCTCGGCCAGGCTGAAAATGACCTCCGGGGGCAGCTGCCGGCCCGTGGCGCTCTCACCGAGCCGACGCCACAACGTCCGGCTGCCTACCTGGTAGGCCGCCTGCAGCGCGGACAGCGTCCGGCCCTCCCGGTGTTCGAGCTGGCCCAGCGCCCGGTAGACACGGACGTCGGCGAGCGGCTCGTCGGAGCCAAGCAGGTCCAGGAACTGGCTCAGCGCCACCGACACGCCCTCGGTGATCCGCATGCCGAACCGCCCGGTCAACGGGCGGGCGTAGTCGGACACCTCGGCCCGTACGGCGGCGATGATCTCGTCGGTGGACCCCGCCAGCTCGGGCCGCAGTGCCGCGCCGACCCATTCCGGGACGCGGGCCCACGGCCGGTCCAGGCCGCCCGCCTTGATCACGGCGTTCCCAGGACCCTCAGTTGCCCAGCACCGTCGCCACGATCCCGGCGAGGTGGGTGAGGCGGGCGAGCTCGGAGGGCCGGAACGCCGGACCGCCCGGACGCCCGACGACCAGCGCCTGCGGTGCCGTGCCGAACGGAGCCGCGGCGAGCTCGGTTTCCAGGGAGGCCCACGGCTCGGGCACCCAGTGGATCTCCGGATCGATGACGACCGCCCGCTCGAGTGGCAGCCACGGCAGGTCCCCGGCGCGCGTCTCCGGGGCCGCCGCGCTCTCCGCGACCCGATAGGACCGGGTGCCCTCGCGCACCACGACGAGTGCCCACCCGGCCCGGAAGATGCGGGGCACCCCGGCTGCGAGCAACGTCATGCCGTTGGCCGGGTCACCGGCGATCTCCTCGATCAGCTCCAGCTCGTGGTGGGTCTCCAGCCGCCCGGAGTGCGGCCGCACCGACTCCACCTGCACGCCGGGCACCGACTCGGCGGCGGTGATCAGGACGTCGGGCGGGCGCCCGGCCGGCAGCTCCACGGCCAGGTCGTCGATGGCGTGACCGTGGGACCGTTCTATGACCGTGACGCCGAGGATGTCGGCTCCGGCATTGCCCAGCGCCGTTGCGACGGCTCCCAGACTGCCCGGCTTGTCCGGGAGCACCACCCGGAGCAGGAACGACACGCCACACGACCTCTCACCGAACTGCCCCACCGCACGGTGAACCGCGCCACTCGGGCGGGGCCGACGCGGCACACTTCGGGGGATTGTGTCAGGCCGCGGCCCCTCCGGCGCAAGCTCTGAGCGACGGGCGGGTCATCGTCGGTGCCCGCCGGGATACCGGACGGGGGCGACGGCCTAAACTAGCTGTGGTAGACGTCCGCGCCGTTGCCGCCGCGCGTGCCGCCCGCGTCGCGTCCCATCGTTCACCTGTGACGCGTTTCCCTGATGTTCTGGGTTCACTGCTTCTGGAGGGCTCCTTGAGTTCGAGAGATGGGTCCGCCGATGCGGAGGCCGGAGGAATCACCCGCGACGAGGTCGCGCACCTCGCCCGGCTCGCCCGGCTCGCCGTCACCGATACGGAACTGGACCTGTTCGCCGGCCAGCTCGACGTGATCCTCGGCGCGGTCGCCCGCGTCGGTGAGGTCGCCGCCGACGACATCCCGCCCATGTCGCACGCCGTGCCGTTGCAGAACGTGTTCCGGCCCGACGTCCGGCGCCCCGGCCTGAGCCAGGCGCAGGCGCTCTCGGGTGCGCCCGCGGCCGAGGACGGCCGGTTCCGGGTGCCGCAGATCCTGGGGGAGGAGTGACGATGAACGAGCTCACCCGCCTCACCGCAGCCGAGCTGGCCGCGAAGATCCACAGCCGGGAGGTGTCGGCCGTCGAGGTCGCGCAGGCGCATCTGGATCGCATCGCGGAGGTTGACGGCACGGTCCACGCGTTCCTGCACGTCGCGTCCGAGGCCGCGCTGGCCTCGGCCGCGCTCGTCGACGAGCGCCTGGCGGCCGGCACCGCGCCCGCGTCGCCGCTGGCCGGTGTGCCGCTTGCGCTCAAGGACGTGTTCACCACCGCCGACATGCCCACCACCGCGGGCTCGCGAATCCTCGAGGGCTGGCGCCCGCCGTATGACGCCACGCTCACCTCGCGGCTGCGCGCGGCCGGCATCACGATCCTGGGCAAGACCAACATGGACGAGTTCGCGATGGGCTCCTCCACCGAGTACTCGGCCTACGGGCCCACTCACAACCCGTGGGACACGGCCCGCGTCCCGGGCGGTTCCGGTGGCGGCTCGGCGGCGGCGCTCGCCGCGTTCGAGGCACCGCTGGCGATCGGCACCGACACCGGTGGCTCGATCCGCCAGCCCGCTGCGTTCACCGGCACCGTCGGGGTCAAACCCACCTACGGCGGTGTCTCCCGCTTCGGCCTCATCGCGTGCGCGTCGTCGCTGGACCAGGGTGGGCCGTGCGCCCGCACCGTGCTCGACGCCGCGCTGCTGCACGAGGTGATCGCCGGGCACGACCCGCTGGACTCCACGTCGATCGACGCGCCCGTGCCCGCGGTCGTCGCGGCGGCCCGTGCCGGGGCGAACGGTGACCTGTCCGGTCTGCGCGTCGGCGTCGTCCGCGAGATGGGCGGTGCGGGCTACCAGCCCGGGGTCCAGACCTCCTACGACGCTGCGCTGCGCCAGCTGGAGAAGCTCGGCGCGGAGCTCGTCGAGGTGAGCTGCCCGCACTTCGAGTACGGGCTCGCCGCCTACTACCTGATCCTGCCGAGCGAGGTCTCCTCGAACCTGGCCCGCTTCGACGCGATGCGCTACGGCCTGCGCGTGGAGAACGGCACCGCGGGAGCCGAGGAGGTCATGGCGCTCACCCGCGAGGCCGGGTTCGGGCCCGAGGTCAAGCGCCGGATCATCCTGGGCACCTACGCGCTGAGCTCGGGTTATTACGACGCCTACTACGGGCAGGCACAGAAGGTCCGCACGTTGATCTCGCGCGACTTCACCGCGGCGTTCGCCCATGCCGACGTGCTCGTCTCGCCCACGGCGCCCACCACGGCGTTCCCGATCGGCGACAAGGTCGACGACCCGCTGGCCATGTACCTCAACGACCTGGCCACGATCCCGACCAACCTGGCAGGTACCGCCGCGCTGTCGGTGCCGTCGGGGTTGGCTGAGGACGGGCTGCCCGTGGGCCTGCAGATCATGGCCCCGGCGCTCGGGGAGGCTGTCATGTACCGGGTGGCGGCGGCGTACGAGGCCGCGCGCAACGCCGAGGACGGCGCCCCGCTGATCCACCGAATCCCGGAGATCTCGCGATGAACGCACCAACGACGATGGTTTCGGTGACGGAGGGAGCTGCGTGAGTACGCCTGTGCTTGTCGACTTCGATGAGGTCGTCGCGCGCTTCGACCCGATGCTCGGGCTCGAGGTGCACGTCGAGCTCAACACCAACACGAAGATGTTCTGCGGCTGCCCCACCGAGTTCGGTGCCGAGCCCAACACCCAGGTCTGCCCGACGTGCCTCGGTCTGCCCGGCTCGCTGCCCGTCGTCAACCGGACGGCCGTCGAATCGGCGATCCGGATCGGGCTCGCGCTGAACTGCTCCATCGCACCATGGGGACGGTTCGCGCGGAAGAACTACTTCTATCCTGACCAGCCGAAGAACTTCCAGACCAGCCAGTACGACGAGCCGATCGCGGTGAACGGGTACCTCGACGTCGAACTGGACGACGGGTCGACGTTCCGGGTGGAGATCGAGCGCGCGCACATGGAGGAGGACACCGGCAAGTCGCTGCATGTGGGCGGCGCAACCGGCCGCATCCACGGCGCCGACTTCTCGCTGGTCGACTACAACAGGGCAGGTATCCCGCTCGTCGAGATCGTCACCAGGCCGCTCACCGGCGCTGGTGAGCGCGCCCCCGAGGTGGCCAAGGCGTACGT